>JBPYES010000382.1:0-7048 GCA_051984825.1 Jatrophihabitantaceae bacterium | reverse complement strand
TGGTTGCGGTGAGCCCGAACTGCTCCTGGAGTGCCTTGATGGCTCGCGCGTCGTCATCGGTGTGTATCTGCACCCGGTCCTTGCCGATGCTCGCCTTCAGCGCCTGCGGCGTGTCCAGAGCGATGATTTTGCCTTGGTCGATGATCGCGATTCGGTCGCAGTACTCTGCCTCGTCCATGTAGTGCGTGGTCATGAAGATCGTGATGTGCTCGCGGTTGCGCAGTTCGCGGATATAGCTCCAGATCGAGGCACGGGTCTGCGGGTCGAGACCGATCGTGGGCTCGTCCAGAAACAGCACCCGCGGGGAGTGCAGCAGGCCGCGGGCGATCTCGAGACGCCGCTTCATACCGCCGGAGAAGGTGCTCACCTTCGAGTTCCTGCGGTCCCACAGCCCGACCATGTCGAGCACGTCACGCACCCGCGGTGCGATGAGGCTGCGCGGCATGCCGTACAGCTCGGCGTGCAGTCGCAGGTTGCGTTCGGCAGTGAGGTACCCGTCCAGCGTGGTGTCCTGAAACACCAGGCCGATGTTGCGGCGGACCTCGTCGCGCTCGCGCACCACGTCGTAGCCGGCGACCCGGGCGGAGCCCTGCGTCGGCCGGATCAGGGTGCACAGGATGTTGATCGTGGTGGACTTGCCCGCGCCGTTCGGCCCCAGGAACCCGAACGTCTCATCCACATCGACGGACAGATCTATCCCGCGGACGGCCTCCAGCTCGCCGTAGCGGCGCACCAGGCCGGAGACCGATACCGCCGGTCCGTCCATCGCGTCTCCTACGGCCAGGCTCTGGCGACCTGCCCGAAAGTCGCCTATGACTAGAAGTCAGTATTCAACAACTCCTTATGACGGGCTCCTGCCCGCCAGACGGTACAAGCTGCATGGCACTAGCGTGTCACTCATGGTGCGTCCGCTCACCGCGGCCAATGTCGTCGCCGCTCCCAAGGTTCTGCTGCACGATCATCTGGACGGCGGACTGCGCCCGCAGACCATCATCGAGCTAGCGCAAAGTACCGATTACGGCGCGCTTCCGGCAACGGATGCGGACAAGTTGCGCCAATGGTTTCGGGATAGCGCCGACTCTGGGTCACTGGAACGCTACCTAGAGACGTTCCGGCATACCGTCGGCGTGATGCAGACCGCCGACGCGCTGCGCCGGGTGGCCCGCGAGGCGGCGGAGGACCTGGCGGACGACGGAGTGGTCTATGCCGAGGTCCGGTGGGCGCCCGAGCAGCACGTCGAACGTGGGCTGTCGCTGGAGCAGGTCGTCGATGCGGTGCTAGCCGGATTCCGCGAGGGCGAGGCGGCGGCGGCCCAGCGCGGCAGACACATCCGGGTGGGGGCGCTGGTCACCGCGATGCGGCACGCGGCGCGCTCGTCCGAGATCGCGCAGCTCGCCGTCGCCTACCGGGATTCCGGCGTCGTCGGCTTCGACATCGCCGGCGCCGAGGCCGGCTTCCCGCCGACTCGGCACCTGGACGCGTTCGAGTATCTGCGCCGGGAGAACTTCCACTTCACCATCCACGCCGGCGAGGCGTTCGGGCTGCCGTCAATCTGGGAGGCGATCCAGTGGTGCGGCGCCGACCGGCTCGGGCACGGCGTGCGCATTGTCGACGACGTCGACGGGTCCCGCCTCGGACGACTGGCGCAATACGTCCGGGACAAGCGCATCCCGCTGGAGATGTGCCCGTCCTCGAACGTCCAGACCGGTGCGGCCCGTTCCATCGCCGAGCACCCGATCGGGCTGCTGCGGCGCCTGTACTTCCGGGTCACCGTCAACACCGACAACCGGCTGATGAGCGGGACGTCGATGAGCCGCGAGATGCTGCTGCTGGCCGATGCGTTCGACTACGGGTGGACGGATCTTTCCTGGTTCACCGTGAATGCAATGAAGAGCGCGTTCATCCCGTTCGACGAGCGGCTGGCCATCATCAACGACGTGATCAAGCCGGGCTACGCCGAGTTACTCACATGAGCGATGAGCGCTCGCGCGAAGAGCCCCGCCGCCGCGACGCGGCCGCGCCGGTAGGCGCGAGCGGAGGCCCGGGTCCACGCGAGCGGAGCGAGCGGTGGGGACGGGAATCCGCGTACGGCGGGTTGGATGTGCTGGCTGCTGTGGTGGCGCGGCAGACACTGGACCTCAACGTCTACGCAGGATTCCTGCTCGAGACGCTCAGCGGTGCGTTGCCGGCCGAGTACGTCACCGTGGAGCGGTCAGGGTCGCGGTGGCGTCGCCGGGACGCGCCGGTCGTAGCCGTGTCGGTATCGCTGGGCGAGCAGCGGTTCACGCTGCGCCGTGCCTCGCCGACCGCCGTCCCGGAGCCCAGCATCAGCCACGAGGTGGGCGGCATCACGCTCAAGTCCGAGGCTGTGGGGCTTGCCGAGTGGGCGCATCGGCTCGCCGCGGCGCTCGCCGATCTGGCTGCCCGCAACGCCGACGCGGCCGCGGCTCTCGCGCGCATCACGTCCATGGAGGTGTGATGACCCAGCAGCAGTTCGACCCGGTGCAGTACGGCGTTTCCCCCGAGGCCACCGGACGCCTGCAACAAAGCCGCGCCGGCGTTCCCGGAGCCGTCTTTACGTCCGACCTGTCGGTGAACGAGTTCCTGCTGGTGCGCGAGGCGGGGTTCCGCCCGCTCGGCTTCGTGATGGGCACGTCGGTGTACCACATCGGCCTCCAGACGAGTAACTGGGGCCGGAACATGGAGCTGGACGTGCTGTCCCAGGCGATGTACCACGCCCGCGAGCTCGCCATGACCCGGATGGAGGCCGAGGCGTACGCCTTGGGCGCGGACGGCATCGTCGGCGTGCGCCTGGGGGTGCGGCTGCGCGAGTGGGGTGCGCACATCGCGGAGTTCACCGCCGTCGGCACTGCGATCACCGGCGAGAAGGACCCGCCGAGTGGTACCTGGCGCGACAACCGCGGACGGCCGTTCACGTCCGACCTGTCCGGGCAGGACTTCTGGACGCTGCTCGAGTCCGGCTATTCGCCGCTCGGCCTGGTCATGGGCACGTGCGTCTACCACATCGCGCATCAGCGGATGGGGCAGATGTTGCGCAACATGGGGCAGAACGCTGAGCTGCCGCAATTCACCCAGGGCATGTACGACGCCCGCGAACTCGCGATGGGCCGCATGCAGGCCGAGGCGCGCACGCGCGGCGCCGAGGGCGTCGTCGGGTTCAACTTGACGGAGCACGACCACGCCTGGGGGCACGCGACGGAGTTCTTCGCGATCGGGACGGCGGTGCGGCCGCTGCGAGACGATCACGTCGTCACCCCGCCGAACATGGTTGTGCCGCTCACAGGCTGACGCTCCGACCGCCTCAGCCGAGCAGACCGCGGGCCTCTTTGGCCGTCAGCACCCGCAGCGCTGCGGCATCCACCTTGGCGCGGAAGCGCGCGTTGCCGTTCGCCGCGGCAAGCACGGCGGCGGTCATCTCCGGGATCTGCGCCGCGTCCACGGTCAACACGACGTCGCCGCCGGCCGCAATGAAGTTGAGGGCTCGCGTCGCGGGGGAGTAGGCCGCCACCTGCGCGGCGCCGCCGACGTCGTCGCTGATCACCACTCCGTGAAAGCCCAGGTCGCCGCGGAGCATGCCGGTCACGATCGTCGGCGAGAAGGCAGCCGGATGAGCCGGATCGATTCGGGCGTATTCGGCGGTGCCCACCATGACGAACGGGACGCCCGCCTTGATCGCACCCGCGAACGGGGCGAGGAAGACGTCGTGCCGGGTGGTAACGCGATCGGTCACGCCGGCGCTGGTATCCGTGTTGCCGACGACCCTCCCCAGCCCGGGGAAGTGCTTGATCGTGGCGTCGACCCCGGCGTCGCCCAGGCCCTGCGCGAACGCGATGCCGTGCGTGGCGACGGTCGCCGGGTCGCTGCCGTACTGCCGGTACAGCGCCCCGATCGGGGCATTCGGGGCGCCCGCGGGCACTGTGTCGACGACGGGCGCGAGGTTGAGGTTGACGCCCGCGGCGCGCAGCTGCGCACCCCAGCGCCGCGCATCGGCACGTAGTTGCCCCGGGGTCATCGTCCCTTGCCGCATGGCGCTCGGGATCGTGTCGAAGCCCGGACCGCGCAGCCGCTGTACTTCGCCGCCCTCCTGGTCCGCGGCGATGAACAGCTTGGCTGCATTCCCGGCGGCGTCCTGCAACCCATGACTGACCGCCGCGATTGCTCCGACGCTGCGCTCGCTGGTCCCGGTGAGGATGACCGAGCCGACATGATCGGCACTGATCGCGTACATGGTGGCCGTATCCGGGCCGTCCGAGGCCGCGCCGACCATGAAGAGCTGCCCCACCCGCTGGGCCTCGGTCATGGAGTCAAGCACGTGCGCGGCATCCGGGCGCGGTGTGCTGGTGCGGGTCGGAGTCGAGGGCCGCCGGCTGGTCGGCGTAGACGTCTTGGTCGGGGTGGGCCTCGTGGCCGGCGTGGACGTCGCGATCGGCTTCGGTGACGGAGTCGGGCTCGTCCGGCCGGGCGTTGCGGTCGTCGTACAGCCCGCGGCCACGGCAAGAGCCGCCGCCGCGCCGGCGAGGACCAACGCGGGGGGCTTCACCACGCCACTATGACAGTCGCGGTTGGGACACTGTTGCACCGCGAGCCACTGCTCCGACGTGATCTTGGACGTGTGGTCACTATGCAGCCATAAGTCCAAGATCATCGGGATGTGGGTGGGTGGCGCCGCTCACTCGGCCCAGTCGAAGGTACGCAATACGGCCTTTTTCCACTGGGCGTACAGCGTGTCGCGCCGATCGGAGGGCATGGCCGGGCGCCACTCGCGGTCGGCCGCCCAGTTGGCCCGGATCTCGTCCGGTGACTGCCAGAACCCGACGGCGAGGCCGGCCGCGTATGCGGCGCCCAGCGCTGTCGTCTCGGAGATCCGAGGCCGTACCACAGGCACGCCGAGGATGTCGGCCTGGAACTGCATCAGCAGTTCGTCGCCGACCATGCCGCCGTCAACCTTGAGCGCCGACGGCGCAAAGCCGCAGTCCGCGTACATCGCGTCGATCACCTCGCGGGTCTGGAACGCCGTGGCCTCCAGCACCGCGCGAGCTAGATGGCCGCGGTTGACGTAACGGGTCAGCCCGACCAGCACGCCGCGGGCCTCGGGCCGCCAATACGGCGCGAACAGCCCGGAGAACGCCGGCACGAAGTACGCGCCGCCGTTGTCGTCCACGGTGCGAGCCAGCGTCTCGACCTCGGCGGCGGACGAGATCAGGCCCAGGTTGTCGCGCAGCCACTGCACGAGCGCCCCGGTCACGGCAATCGAGCCCTCCAACGCGTACATCGGGGCCTGGCCTGCGCGCGTGTAGCACACCGTCGTGAGCAGGCCGTGCTCGCTCGGCACCCGTTCGGTCCCGGTGTTGAGCAGCAGGAAGTTGCCGGTGCCGTAGGTGTTCTTGGCCTCGCCCGGGGACAGGCACGCCTGCCCGAACATCGCCGCCTGCTGGTCGCCGAGAATGCCGGCAATGGGCACCCCGCGCAGCGCTGCCAGCCCCGTGACGTCCCCGTAGACCTCCGACGACGAGCGAATCTCGGGCAGGACCGCCATCGGTACCCCCATCTCGGCGGCGATGTCGTCCGCCCAGCGGAGCGTGGCCAGGTCCATCAGCATGGTGCGCGACGCGTTGGTGCCGTCCGTGGCGTGCACCCCGCACAGCTGCCATAGCAGCCAGCTGTCGATCGTGCCGAATGCCAGCTCGCCCGCCTCGGCCCGTCCGCGGGCCCCTGGCACGTTGTCGAGCAACCAGCGCAGCTTCGGGCCGGCGAAGTACGTGGCGAGCGGCAACCCGACGCGCGAGCGGTACCGGTCGGGTGGCCCCAGCGCGTCGCAAATCTGCCGGGTGCGGGTGTCCTGCCAGACGATGGCCGGCGCGATCGGTTCGCCGGTGCCCCTGTTCCAGACGACCGTGGTTTCGCGCTGGTTGGTGATGCCGACCGCCGCGACGTCACCGGCGGCTAGCCCGGCCACGGACAGTGCGCCCTCGACAACGCGTCCGGTGTTGGTCCAGATCTCGGCGGGGTCGTGCTCCACCCAGCCGGGACGCGGGAAGTGCTGCGCATGCTCGAGCTGGGAGACGGCGAGCACCCGGGCGTCGCGGTCGAACAGCATGCAGCGAGTCGAGGTGGTGCCCTGGTCGATCGCGGCGACGGCGGACGCGGACGGCATTGCGCTAGCGTGCCAGGTGTGGGGGATAGCGCACCGTTCATACCACGCGGCGGCGCCGCGTCGCGCCTCGACCTGAGCTATCGCGAGGCGGCGTGGCACCGTCTCGAAAACGACTTGTTCGACGTCGTCGTGATCGGCGGGGGCGTCACCGGGGCCGGAGCAGCGCTCGATGCGGCCACCCGAGGCCTCTCCGTAGCGTTGGTCGAAGCCCGCGACTTCGCAGCCGGGACGTCGAGCCGCTCGTCAAAGCTGTTCCACGGCGGGCTGCGCTACCTGGAGCAGCTCGAATTCAGCCTGGTCCGCGAGGCACTCCGGGAACGGGAGCTGATGACGTCGTATCTGGCGCCGCACCTCGTCAAGCCACTGCCGTTCCTCTACCCGCTCACCCACCGGGCGTGGGAACGCCCGTATGTGGCAAGCGGATTAGCGCTTTACGACACGATGGGCGGGGCCACCCGCGTCCCTGGGCAGAAGCACCTGACCCGGGCGGCGGCGCTGCGAATGTTCCCGAGCTTGCGCCGCGACGCGCTGGTCGGCGCGGTGCGTTATTACGACGCGCAGGCCGACGACGCCCGGCACACGCTGACGGTCGTGCGCACCGCCGCTCGGTACGGCGCCGTCGTCCGCGCATCGACACAGGCAGTCGGTTTCGCGCACGAATCCGACCGGGTCGTCGGAGTGCGAGCGCGCGACGCCGAGGACGGGCGTGAGATCACGATTGACGCGGGCGTCGTCCTCAACTGCACCGGCATCTGGACCGACGAGATCCAGGCGCTGTCCGGTGGGCGCGGCCGGTTCAAGGTGCGTGCCTCGAAAGGTGTCCACGTCGTCGTCTCGCGGGAGAAGATCACCGGCGACACCGGGCTGATCCTG
>JBPYES010000381.1:0-12290 GCA_051984825.1 Jatrophihabitantaceae bacterium | reverse complement strand
CGGTGTCGCGTTGGCTGCTTAACGTGTCCCTGACTGCTCTCCTCGGCGGGTTCGTACTGCTGTGCTTGGCCAATCTCTGGTTGGGCATCCGCAATCGCCGCCGCAGGCGCAGCGACGACCGGTCGGATCCCGACAGAACCGAAATCCGCCAGCTCTGACACCGGATCGAACGCGCAGGGATCCGGGCAAGGACTGCCGTCCTAAGTGGACCGACGCCAGGGGCTGCCGAAGTCGATCCGGCAGCCCCCGGCTTGGTTGGCGCTAGTGCTCGTGCTGCTTACCGGTCCGGCAACTGCGCGAACGACGCGTGCGCAGCCAGCTGCGGTCCGCTTACTGCCTTGGACGGCCCTTGGTAGATCATGTTTGTGATGACGAGCCAGTCGACCTTCGTCCAGGCGCGGAAGTTGAGGTCGGTGCCGGCGATTGTCGCGTAACCGTTGCCTGCCTTGAATGTGGCGATGTTCGCTGCTCCCTTCAGTGTGTCTGAGCCCTGCTCGTATCCGCTCGCGAGCAGAGATGAGGAATCGTTCGGATACGACGATGCAATTTGCGCGTTCGTGGTATCAGTGACCTGCCAAGCGGCGTCGTTGTCGTACCAAACGGGCCACTGAGCGGGCATTCCCCAAGTGGCGGGGACGGTCGGGTCATTGGTAGTGCGGAGCTCTGATCCCGGAACGTTCACCGCGGACGTTCTGACGTTCTTCATAGGCAGGCCGAGCAGTTGCTGGGCGGTATTGGAGGCACTGCCGAGGGCGATCAGGTTGCCGCCGTTGGTGACGAAGTCGTGCAGTTGGTTCCATCCGGTAGTGCCGACTCCGCCGGCCCAGGCCCAATCCGGCGGGTAGTTAGCGGTGTTGAGCCCATTCTGGATCGTGTTCTGCGACACCCCGTCGCCGAGGATGATCGTGTCGAACATGTCGCTCAGGTGGGCGTAGTCGTCGTGTGTGACGAGCTTCCAATTCACGTGGTACTGGTCGAGCATGTACATCAGCCAGCCGCCCGGGAGCTGGTTGAGGCCGCGGATCAGCCCGACGCGAGTTCCTGGTTTGAGTTCGAAGCCCTGAACCGGCGGGGTCTGGTCACTGGCGTAGACCGGAAGACCGGTCGAGCTCGCTGCGGTCTGCAGCACGCCGCGTGCCTGGCTGGAGGGTGGAATCACGATCGTGCCCGGTGCGAAGTCACGTCCCGCCGCGGTGAACTGCTGGGCTGCCCGGAAGGCCGGCACGTTCGCTGCCTGAAGGGCCGACAGGAACGAGGCGATCCCGTAGGAGTTCGGGTCGACCAGGTAGGCGCCGGTCGCCGCCGGCGCGGGCGGCATGGTTACCGATGCCGGCGTGACGTTGTGGACGAGTTGGAGCGACGTGCTGAACGGGTCTTGTACCGGGTCCACCGTCACGCCGAGCTGCATCGGCAGGTTGTCGGTCATCTCGCTGTACGGGAAGATCAACGGGCAGGTAGAGCAGGCCTTAACGTTCGTCGGATAGTGGTCGATGTTGAGTATCTCGTTGGCGAAGCGCCCGAGTGGCTGCTGAGTCTTGATCACCCACGATCCTGCCGGATAGGTCTTGCCGTTCGCCTCAAAATCTGTGCTGGCCTGGTTGATCTCGACCTTGCTGAAGTCGAGGTCGTGCAGCAGCTGGTAGACGGCGTACGGGTCCCGCTGGTTGGCCGGGATGACGAATGCGTATGGGCCGCCGGTCCACTGCATTCCGTCGCTGGCCACCCGATACAAGTTGTTGTACAGGTAGCTTTGCGGATCCACCGCCACCGCATCCACCGCGGAATAGATGGCATCGTCCGTGTACTTCACCGCTTGCTCGAACGTCCAGCTCGTCTGGGTGTACGGGTTGGGGCAGTCCATGCTGTTGGCCTCGCTGCTGAACGGACCGCACTGCAGCGGCTGCCCGTTGGAGCTCGTTACCGGATACACGAGGTTGCTCAGAGCCGCGATCTCGTTGATCAGGATTGACGACCCGGTGTAGGTGTCACGGTCGGCGACGTCCGCGGTCCAGAAGACGCCGTACGCGTTCCCGTGTCCGACGCCGGTGTCGCCGGCGGCGGTCAATCCCTCAGCCTGGGAAAACCCGAGCTTGGCGGCCGTCTCGATCGTGTTCGGGTCCACCTCGTTGCCGAGCGGCTCGGAATAGGGTGCCGTGTACATACGCGGAGCGTTGAGCGCGTCCTGGTGAATGAGCTCCTGATACACCGGGTGGTACATCTCGAACAGCTGCTCGCGGGCTCGGGACTCAGGGATGTTGAATTGGTACCAGTCGCGGTTGTCGTCGTGCCCCGCGTAGTGACTGTAGAGGTCCGGATAGACCCGGCTGTAGTTGGTGTTCGCCGTCTGGTTGAAATAGTCGTTCACCAGAACCTGGCCGTCGGGGTTCTGCGACGGCACGAACAGCATCACCACATTGTTCAGTACCCGTTTGGTGAAGTCGGAGTTCTCCGTAGCCAACCGGTAAATCGCGTTCACGATGGCCGGCGTGCCGACCTCCTCGGTCGAGTGGATCGTTCCCTCGACGTACACGACCGGGACAGTCTTCTGCGCAAGCGCCTGGGCATCTGCGGCGCTCAGCCCGCGTGGGTCGGCCAGGCGTGCATTGTCGGCCATAATCTGATTAATATGATGCAAATTGTTGGACGAGCTGACCAAGACGTATGGGTAGTCATTCCCAAGCGATGTCTTGGCGAAGTTCGTATACTTTACCAGATTCGACCGATTGCCAATGAGATTGAGGTACCCGGTCACCTGATTCCAGGTTTGAAGCTTACCCGTGGTACCCAGCGGGAATCCAAAATATTGCTGAGGCGACGGGATATTGGTTTCGGCGGTTGCGACCGAGGTCTGATGTGCCTGAACCCCGGCCACGAACAGCCCGGCCAGGGCACCGGCCACGGCGAGCGGGACGGTTATGAGCACGCGCCGCGAAAATCGTCGGCTTCGCCAGTGAGAACGAGTCACGTTGCACACCTCTCTTGCTGTCACATTCATGGGCTGTGCCGCTTGTGATTGCGGATCGAAGGCCTAGCGGGAGGCCCGCGCACTCGGCGCCCATGTGCAGAAAGGGTTTTGCGGTTGGTGCGCGTCACTCGATGCCACTGGATCACCAGGTCTCGCGGGACATCGGACCAGACCAACGCGCGAACCAATCTGTACGACTCGATACATAGGCCGCAGACAACCAGAAAGAGAGGTTCCGCTCAGATGAGCCGTCTGTCAAGGTTGCTGGTGAAATAGGGGACGTACTGGCATCTGTACGTCAGCTGCCGCAAGGCGAACGGCTGGTCCGGGTGCCGGTCAGCTGCCGAGTGCGCGGGTGAGCAGCGCATGACGGCTCCGCACCCCGCTCTTGCTGAAGATCGACTTGAGGTGGTCGTTCACGGTGTTGTCCGATACGAACATCCTGCTGGCCAGCTCGCGGGTGTCACTGCCGGACACGAGCAGGTCGAGCAGCTCACTCTCGCGCCGGCTCAACCCGTGCGCGCGGGCGAACAATCCGACTCGCTCGAGAGGCGAGATCTGTTCGATGCTCACGGCGATATCGCTCGTCACGTGGGATTCGCCGATGCGTGCCGCGCGCAGCGTCAGCCATCGGCCACCCGAGAGGTGCACCCGCGCCCGGGGTGGATTGCCGTCGACCCCGGCCTCGGCAGCCCGCAGTTGCGCGGCGACGTTGTAGGCGCCGGCCGGAACCGGCGAGCGGTCACCGTCCGGCGGCACGAGAATGCGCAGGTAGGTCGCCGTTTCGGGAGTCTGCGCCCGCACCTCGAGGTCGGGGGAGAGCAGCAATACGACCGGCCCGCGCGGCGTAGGTTCCGGTCTGGCGACGAACGTGTGCGCTTGCGCGCGACGGAGCGCGGCGGTCACCGGCGCCGCGATGTCGGCCAGGAATGCTGTGTCACGCGCCGTGAACTGCCCACCGGTGCGCCACAGGTCGAGAAACCCCCAGCAACCGTATTGGTCCCGATACACGGACGACGCGATGTCGGTCACGTCGTAGTGGCTGAGCAATTCGCGCCAGGCCAGGCTGCGCGACAGGTCGCCGCCGGTCGCGTGCGCGAGCGCGACGGGCCGGTGCAGTGCGGTCCAGCGGTTCAGCGCGGTGAGGTACTTCAGCAGGATCAGCCGGGGCAGCTCAGGAAGGCACGGCACGTCGGCCAGCGGCGCCGAGCCCACCGACGTGTCTGGATCGGTCAGCAACCAGGCGTGCGCGTCGAAGCCGATGAGGCGCCGTATCTCGTCGAGTAGTTCCAGCCGCAGGGTGCGTGCATCAGCGGCCGAGGAACAGATGCGGAGTACGCGCTCACGTGCCCGGGCGTGCACCGCCGATCGCGTCACAAGCGCAGACGCTACGCGCGCGAAATCCCCAAAAGCTTGGGATAGGCGGCGACCGGCAGCCTGCTTAGCGTCTCGGGGCAACCGACCGAAAGGAACTCCGATGCCGACGCTGCACATCGAGCATGCAATCACCGACTACCGCACCTGGCGGGCTGCTTTCGACCGCATGGCGGACGCGCGCGCGAGCGCGGGCGTGCGCCGGCACTCGGTGCAGCAACCGGTCGATGATCCCGGCTATATCGTCGTCGACCTCGACTTCGACACAGCCGCCGAGGCAACAGCCTTCCTTACCTTCCTCGAGATCACCGTGTGGGCGTCCCGCGAGAATGCGCCCGCGCTCGTCGGTGCACCCCGGACGCGGATTCTGCAATCCGCCGAGGGCGGGTAGTGCTCGGTGTGACGCGGTGACCGCATCCGGTCATCCTCGTCCAGCGCCTTGTCCGGCTCTGTGGCCCACCCTAAGGTCGAAACGTTCCAAAGACCGGTAGTGCGGTTTGGCATCGCTAGGAGGCCCCTGATGAGACGACGGCACATGCGACGCGGGATCGGCGCGGGCATCGCCGCTGTGTTCATCCTCGTGATCGGAACGTTCACGCCTGCCGTGACTGCTGCCGCCCCCGGCCGTCCGAACCACGCCCCGCAGCGGCCTACCGATCTGACCGTGGGCGATCGGGTTCTGCCGCTTGACGTAGAGGGGCCGCCGCAGTTCGGCTGGCTGCTGCACGACCCGGACGCTAACGAGATCCAGACCGCCTACGAGATCCGCGTCTCGCGCGACAGCGACGGGTCGGCCGTCTGGGACAGCGGCAAGGTCGCCTCGTCCGACCAGTCGTACGTCCCTTACGCCGGGCCCGCGCTTGCGGACGGGACGAGCTACACGTGGAGCGTCCGAACCTGGGACCGCGCAGACGCCGTTTCGCCGTGGGCGGCGGACGCTCACTTCGACACCGGGATCACCGATGCGGAGTGGGGCGCGACCTGGATTCGCCGACTGACTTCGGGCAACGACTCCACGGTCGACTACACCTTGGCGCGCAAGCAAGTCACCCTCTCCGACCCGGGCAGCCCAGTTGTGCGGGCGCGTGCCTACACCTCGGCGATGGGCGAGTACGAACTGCACGTCAACGGGCAGGCGATCACCCGCGGCGACTCGTTCGACTATCCGGGTGAGGGGCAGTACCAGGTCACCGACATCACCCAGCAGGCAGCTGCGGCGCAGCAGGCCGACGGTGCGGGCGCCAGCCAGCTCGCCATCGGCATGCTCGCGTACTACCACACGTGCACGTGCCAGGGCCGCGCGAACGGCCCGCCGACGAACAGCTCGACGCTGTCGCTGCCCGCGTCACCCGGCGACACCGTCATCCATCCCGCGAGCGTCACCGGATTGATCGCCGGCGATGTGATCAACGTCGACACCGGCGCGAGCATCGAGACGCGCACGATCTCGGCCGTAGGGACTGCGGGTGCCGGCGGATCGGGCGTCACGCTCACTGCTGCGCTCGCGCTGGCCCACGCAAGCGGTGCCGCCACTGTCTCTTCGAACGGCCCGTCCGGGATGCTCGTGCGCGTCGTCGTCGACCATGCCGACGGCACGCGCGACGTATTCGTCTCCGACGGAAGCTGGAAGGTCACGAAGGACACCGCCTACACGAACAGCACGATCACCTACCGCAACAGCGACGCCGGTGACCGGGTGGAGCGCTACGACGCCCGCCTCGAGGTCCCGGGCTGGGACGCGGTCGGATTCGACGACAGTGGCTGGTCGGACGCGACGGTCATCGGTCCGCACCCGCGCCCGGCGTCGCTGACGCAGGACCGTTTCAGCCATCTCCAGGGCCACGTATCCGGGATCTCGTACCAGACGGTCCATCCCGTCTCGGTGACCACACTCGCCGACGGGACGGTCGTGGCCGACTTCGGGAAGGTGCTCTCGGCGGTGCCGCAGATACACCTTCGCAACGGGGTGTCCGGCCGCGCGTTGAACGTGCAGACGGCCTACCTGTCGGTGAACACGACCCTCGCCGCAGCCTCGGCCGCCGGCGCGACGAACATCCAGGTCAACTCAGTCAGCAACTTCGTCGCCGGTGACAAGATCACCGTCGACGGCCCCGGGCCCGGGCATCCGGTCGGCGATCCCGAGACCCGCACGATCACCGCGGTCGGAACGTCCGGCGCGACCGGTACAGGCATCACCCTGGATACGCCGCTTTCCGACGCACACGCGACGAGCAGCTATGTCGCCGGCACGCGTGCGAGCACGGCCAACGTCGACAACCAGGGCAGCAATATGACCTGGTTCTACACGGAGAAGGACGGCGACCAGACAGCGCAGGCCTTCACGTACTGGGGCTGGCGCTTCCTGCAGATCAACGCGCCCGGGCCGGGTGAGTCGCTGACCGCCGACGACATCGCCGCGGTCGTGCAGCACACCGATGCGCCGGCCGACCGGTCCGCGACGTTCTCGTCCAGCGACGAGATGCTCGACCAGGTGTTCACGATGCTCCAGCGCTCCGGGCTGTACGCGTCGCAGGAGACGCTCGTCGACACGCCCACTCGCGAGAAGGGACAGTTCCTCGGCGACGGCGTCGACGTGAACCTCGCCAACATGGCCGCGTCCGGTGAGCGCAACGCGACGGAGCGGACGATTCGTGAGTTCGTCGAATCCGGTACCCACTCGTGGAAGGCGACCTCGTCGGGGTACTGCGCGGCGGCGCCGTGCTCGTACCCCGGGTACGGGCCGCTCAGCGCCGGCCGGCTGAACGCCGTGTACCCGAACGGCGACAACATGCGCGATATCCCCGACTACACCGAGCTCTTCCCCGACATGGTGTGGGGCTACTTCCTCCAGACGGGGGACCGGGCGACGTTGGCGTCCGCGTATCCCGCGCTGCAAGCCGATGTCGCGTACGTCCACACCGCCCAGCCGGCAACGGGTGCAGCGGCCGGACTGACGTGGTTGCTGCCCGGTGGTACGAGCTCGTATCAGAACGGGATCATCGACTGGCCGTCGCGACTCGGATATGTCTTCACGAACAACGGCGCGCGGACGATTCACGCCGACGAGGCGGTCGGCGTGTATCGCACGACCGCGAAGATCGCTGCCGCGCTCGGCGACTCCGGGAACGCGACAACCTATGGCGGATACGCGGAAGCGCTGACCGCGCAGATCAATGCGAAGCAGCGGATCTCCGGTGACGCCCTCTACTCCGATGGCCTGCAGACGAACGCGACGACCACCGCTACGGCGACCGCCGCGGGCGCGACGAACATCAAGGTGACCAGCACCGCGCCGTTCACGGTGGGCGACACGCTCGCGATCGACTTCGCCAACGGCGCCCTCAAGGAACTGGCGACAGTGACGGCGGTCGGCACGGCCGGGTCGGCCGGTAGTGGCATCGACGTGACACCAGCGCTCACAAAGGCACATTCGAACGGCGTGACCATCGGCACGGCGACGTCGACGCAGCTCTTCCCGGCTGCCACGGCTCTGGCCGCGGACGCGGCGGCCCGCGATACGACGATCAAGGTCGCCAGCGTCAGCGGGTTCACTGCGAGCGAGGGGAGCGAGGCAAACGCCGGGCCGACGCTGATCGTGGGTACCGGGACCGACCGCGAGGTGCGGCGCATTACGTCCGTCGGCACCGCAGGCGCGGACGGCACCGGAATCACTCTCGACGCGCCGCTCTCGAACCCGCACACCAGCGGAGCCGTCGTCGCCACGCCTTCCCAGCAGGCGCAGGCATTCGGGATCTACGAGGGCGTGGCACCCAAGGCCGACTGGGCGTCCATGGCCGAATACATGGCGGTGCAGGGCCTTCGCACCGCGCCGATGGACTGGGGCGAAACGATGGAGGCGCTCGGTCTTGCCGACCGGCCCGACGCCATCGTCGACATGATGACCCGCACCGACCGCTTCGGCCCCGGCCAGGTGATCGCGTCCGGCGGCACATTCGCCTGGGAGGACTGGACGATCACCGGCTCGAACAGCATGTCGCACGGCTGGGGTGCCCGCGGTGTTACGTCGATGCTGAAGTACCTCCTGGGCGTGGACGTCACGAGCCCGGGGGCGGCGACCGTCTCGATCACCCCGCCGGACAAGGGCCTTTCCCATGCCTCGGGTTCGCAGTGGACGCAGCGGGGCAGCGTCGATGTCGACTGGAGCCGTGCCCAGGGTGGGCACGTCGTCCTGCAGGTCAACGTGCCGGTGAACGTCACGGCGACCGTGTCAGTGCCTGATGCCGACTCGGCGACCTACGTGGCGTCCGGACAGGGCGAGGCGCAGTTCGTCGGGTTCCAGAACGGCCGCGCGATCTTCACGGTGGGCTCCGGAAGTACCAACTTCCACGTGCGCGGACAGAGCTGACGGCGGCAACGGCCGCCGCCCAGACCGGTCAGGCCGGGCCCGCCGCAATGGCCGTTGGCGCGCCGAGCGCGGGCACGGCACCATCGTGGCTGTCGACCGTTCGCGCGAAGAGGTGACCGTCCGTGAGGGATACGCCGCTGCCGGCATCACGGCAGCCAGTCGAGGTGCGCTCGTTTCTCGCCTGCGCTGCGACGATCCTCGAGATGCCGTTCGAGCAACTCCCGCAGTTGCCCAGTGACGGTGATCCGGCGACCGGCTGGGCGGTCTCCCGGTGGCTGGGCGGGCGCGGGCTGGGCATCGCGCGCGTGGCCGACCCCGCGATGTTCTCCTGGCCCGGCCCATGGCTGGCGCGCGTCCGCCCGCCTGCGGGGCCGGCGCGCTATGTCGTCATGTACGGCGTCCCGTCCGGGGTGGCCTGGGATCCGGGCGGGGACGGCCAGATCAGCGATCACGTGATCGAGGACGGTTTCGTCCTGGCTGCGACCGACATCGCGCTCGCGCTGCCGATACCGGCCACCATGCCGCCCGCCCCCGGGGCGGTGGAAGGGATCTGGATCGCGGACTCGGCGGGGCAGCCGGTGCGATCACTGCACGTGGTGCGGGCTGTCGCCGGCCAGGGCCTTGCCGGAGACCGGCATGTCCTGGGCACCGGGACGTTCCCGTCGGGACTGCCCGGCAGCGCGCTCACCCTGATCGAGGCCGAAGTGTGCGAGTCGTTCGACCCGCCGGTGCGGCCGGACGAGCATCGGCGCAATCTGGTCACCCGCGGCGTCGAGCTCAACGGCCTGGTCGGTCGCGAGTTCATGATCGGCGACCTGCGCTGCCGCGGTATGCGGCTCTGTGAGCCGTGCCGGGTCATGGACGGCTACGCGTCCCGACCCCTGCTTCGCGCCCTGATCCACCGAGGCGGGCTGCGTGCGGACATCCTCGACGACGGTGAGATCCACGTCGGCGACCGCATCAGCGTCTGACTCTCAAGCCTGTCGATTTCGCTGCGGGCCGCTCGTCGGACTACATGGCGGCCGGGAATTGGTACCGGCCCGCGACAGAAGGAGATCGAGATGGCGAACTACGTACTGGCATTCCGCAGCGCCCCCGACCGCGCCATGCCGGAGGGCGCGGAACAGGCATGGGGTGCCTGGTTCGGAGAGCTGGGCTCGGCGATCGCAGATCGGGGCAACCGCACCGGGAATGTAACCCGGCTCGATGCGGCGGGCAGCGCACCCGGCGCAGAGGTCCTGAGCGGCTACGTCGTCGTCAGCGCCGACGACATGGGGTCCGCCGTGACGCTGGCGAAGGGCTGCCCCGGACTGGCCAACGGCGTGAGCGTCGAAGTTGCCGAGGTCGTGGACGGCTGACGCGGGGGGACAGGCAGGGCCGCAGGCCGATCGGCTTGCGGCCCTGCTTCGTGAGGGCCGAAGGCCGCTATCGGCTTGACTTCGAGTGCGCTCTAATTCCTAGCGTCGAGACATGACCACAACACTGATCACTGGAGCCAACAAGGGCCTCGGATTCGCGACCGCCCGCATACTCATTGCCGCGGGCCACACCGTCTACGTCGGCAGCCGTGATGCCGAACGTGGGCACCACGCCGCGGAGCAGCTCGGCGCCCGGGCCGTCCAACTCGACGTCACGGACGACGCGTCCGTGGCATCCGCGGTGAAGGCCATCGAGGCCGACGGCGAGCTGGACGTGCTCGTCAACAACGCCGGAATCCAGCAGGAGATGGACGGCAACGGCACGGTGATCGGCGCCGCACGCTTAACGGCCGACGTGATGCAGCAGACGTTCGAGACGAACGTCTTCGGCATCGTGCGCGTTCTCCACGCGTTTCTTCCGCTGCTGCAGCGTTCGCCCGCCCCGGTCGTGGTCAACGTCAGCAGCGGACTGGCCTCGCTCACCCGGGTCGCCAAGCCGGGAACGCCGGCATACGCGTACCCGGGCGTCGCCTATCCGGCGTCGAAGGCTGTGGTCAACATGATCACCGTGCAGTACGCGAAGGCGTTCCCGAACATGAGGATCAACGCGGTGGAGCCCGGATTCACCAAGACCGACCTGAACTGGAACACCGGCGTGCAGACCGTCGAGCAGGGCGCCGAGATCATCGCGCGCACCGCGCAAATGGGTCCCGACGATCCCACCGGCGCTTATTTCGACGCCGAGGGCGCCCTTCCCTGGTAGCCGGATGCGCCGGACTAAGCCTCAGACTCCGGCGAGGGCCGTGGTGCGACCGGATGCAACCGCCTCGGCAAGAGCGGCATGATCTTTTTCGGTGAGGTCGGCGTAGGTTTCGGCGAAGTCGGCGAGGGCCTCGTCGAACTTGTCGGAGGTGCCGAGATAGGCGGCGATCGCGATCCGGTCGCCGGTGCGGGCGTGGGCGCGCGCCAGGGTCCAGCCGCACATGCGACCGTACGTGGCCATGGACGAGTCGTCGAGATTCTCGATCGCGACGGCGTACTTCCAGTCCCGCAATTGCCGCACATAGTAATCGGCGGGGGGCTGATCCGGCAGGGCAGAACGGGTCCAGCCTAGGAAGATGTCGGTGGCGGCCTGCATCAGGCGCTGACCGACAAAGACCCGCTCACCTTGGTTGGCGTACTCGCTTTCGCCGAGGTAGTCCGCGAGCACCGAGCGGCTGGCCTGTTTGGCTTGCAGCAGCAGCGGATCCAGGCCGTCGTCGGGTTGCATGAGCAGGATCCACGATTGCGTGCCGACACTGCCCACGCCGACGACCTTGCGGGCGACCCGGGTCAACACGAACCGCTGAACCAAGCTGCGACGGTCGGGCGGCAAGGTGTGCGCGTAGTGATCGATCAGGCCGCGGATGAATGCATAGAGGGCGTCGATGTCCACCTGTCCGGCGAGGTCTTCGATCGGCACGATCAGCGGTGGATCACTGATAATGCGGCGCTGCCCGTCGACGACGGTGGTCAGCTTGTCGACCGCCTGGGTGCTGTCGCGGGTGCGCGCCTTCTGTGCTTGCGCCTTGGTGGTGCGGACCGTCTTCTTCGGCATGCTCGACTGAAACTGGTCGATCGTGTTCTCGACGTCGAAGCGCGAATACCACACGTCCACCATCGGCATGGCGGCGAATTGGCGCATCGCCGCGCGGTATGCCGAGGTAGTGACCAGCTCCACCGTACGCCGGCGTTTGGTCGAGAGGCCGTTGTCGCGGCCGGCTACTGCCATGCTGGCGACGAGCCGCTTGACGTCCCACTCGAACGGCCCGGGCAGCGTCTCGTCGAAGTCGTTGACGTCGAAGACCAATCGGCGTTCGGGTGAACCGAATGCCCCGAAGTTGCACAGATGCGCGTCACCGCACAGCTGCACCCGCAGCCCGGAGGAGACCGTGCGGGCCAGGTCGGCCGCCATTGGCAGCGCAGCGCCGCGGAAGAAAGTGAACGGAGAGACGAGCATCCGGCCGTGACGTACCGGCACCAGGTCGGGCACTCGCGACTTGTCCTGGCCGAGGATTAGGCCCACCGGATCGCGCGACGCATCCGCGGGTAGGTCGCGATGCGCCGAAAGTGGTGCGTGCTGCCGCGCCGCCTTCCCCGCCGCGACGCTCGCTTCGCGGCTCGGATG
>JBPYES010000380.1:0-17711 GCA_051984825.1 Jatrophihabitantaceae bacterium | reverse complement strand
ACGAGCCGACCGACGTCCTCGCGCACGATCACCTTCTCCACTCCGCGTCCCGCAACGTGAGGAATCCTCACAGACGCTTCCAGCCTGCTACATCGCGAGTCCCGCCTTCCGCGCTGCGGCGCCGCCGGCTGGGGCAGCCCGGGCTTTGCGGTAGGTTTCCTGTCAGCGGGGAACAGGTCCGTACAAGCCAGGCTGAAAGGGGACAGGTGGTGCCAATCTCGCCGGCCACACGGAGGACCCCGCTTGCAGTGACGGTGCTGCTCGCGGTGATCGGCCTCGCCCTGATCGCCGTCTCAATCATTTACTTCACGACGACCTCGGGTCAGCTTCCGGCATTTATACCCGGTCGGCTGGCGCACAACACACATCACCACATCAAGCGGGCCGTTCTGGCCCTGGTCCTCGGTGTTGTGGGGCTGATCGGCGCCTGGCTCAGCACCGGCCGCAAGGCTATGTCCCGGGCTTAACGGTCCGGATGGGCGCGTCGTTGGGCGGGGGCAGCGTGCTCCCGTCCCGCAGCAGGACGGGGCCCACCGGCGCAGATGCCTGTGTCGGCGGCGGTGGCAGCGGCCGGGGTACGGGCGGCGGTTGTGGCACTGGTGGCAGCGTGATCGTGCTGCCCGGAGCCGGCGGTGGTGGCTGACTGACGGCCGGATCGACAAGGTCGGCGAGACCGGGATCGCCGTCGAGGCGCGGCACGCCGAGTGCTGGTAGCCCGAGCAGCTGCAGCGCGGTCTTCGGGACGCTCACGTGCGAGCACCACCTGCTGTCGATACCGGGGCGTACGGCGCCGCCGAACATGAGCAGCGGGACACGGGGCCCGTAGGCCAACTGCACGCCGTCCGGCGTGTGCTCGACGTTCGGCGTGGCCACGTGGTCGTCCCATCCACCCCAGTCGTCCCAGGTCAGCAGGAACACCGTGTCGTCCCATCCGCCGGCGCGCACAACTGCGTCGACGGCCTGCCACACGGCATTCATGCCGAGCGTGACGTCTGCCGGCGGATGCTCGTCGAGCGGCGTGTTGTGCCACAGGTAGCACAGCGCGGGCAGTGTGCCGGCCTGCGCATCTGCGACGAAGCGATCCGATGCCACCACGTTCGGCGAGCCCTTGAGCTGCGTGTAGAGCCCGGCCGGGTAGTCGTCGCTGGCTGTGTAGCACCGCCAGCCCAACCCATGCTCGCCGGCAAGACCAGGCACGGACGGCATGTCCCACAACGGCGCCGGTCGCGACTGTGGCGGATTGCGCAGCGTGGGCGTCTGCCCACCGAGCAGCAGCAGGTGATTCGGCGTCGAGTTGGTGCCGAAACCTGCGCAGTGGTTCTCGAGGAACGCACCGGTCGTTGCGAGGTAGGCGTAGTAGGGCAGGACAGCGAGCGTGTCGAACGCTGTATGCGCCGCCGTGCCCTGGCCGGACAGCCAGCGGTCGTATGCAGCGCGATTGTGCGGCAGGTCGCTGGCCGGAGGGTTGACCTGCACCGGCCAGCCGGTAGCGACGTTCGCCCCGAACGCGGCCAGGCCCGAGAAGTAGTTGTCGGTGGTGTGGTTCTCCTGGATCAGCACCACGACCCTCGTCACACCCGCCATGGTCAGGCTCGCCGCAGTCAGCCCTGGCCGGCGGGTGAGCCGTAGAACGGCGCGTTGTAGTTGAAGACGTTGCCGCTCTGCGTGGCGAGCAGGTATCCAGCCTTGCTGGACGCAATGGCCATGACCGGAGCCGGCAGGCTGGTACCGCTGCTCGATCCGTACCAGGGCACGTTGAACTGGTAGACATTGCCCTTGCTGGTCGCCAGCCAGTACCCACCACTCGGCCCGGCCGCGATCCCGACCACCGGCGCCGGCAACGTCACACCTGCCTTGGAGCCGTACCACGGCGCATGGAACTGCAGGACGTTGCCCTTACCGGTCGTCAGCCAGTACCCACCACCAGGCGCAGCCGCGATACCCACGATCGGAGCCGGCAGCGCCTTACCCGCCATGGAGCCGTACCACGGCGCATTGAAGTTGTAGACATTGCCCTTGCTCGTGACCAGCCAATACCCACCACCAGGCGCAGCCGCGATACCCACAATCGGCGCCGGCAACGCCCGACCCGCCAGCGAGCCGTACCACGGCGCATGGAAGTCGTAGACGTTGCCCTTGCTCGTGACCAGCCAATACCCACCACCAGGCGCAGCCGCCATACCCACGATCGGCGCCGGCAACGCCCTGCCAGCCAGCGACCCATGCGACGGCGCATTGAAGTTGTAGACGTTCCCGGCCGGGGTGGTCAGCCAGTAGCCGCTCGTGGCCGAATCGACCGCGATCGCAATGAGTGGCCGGTACGTGAACCGATCTGCACTGGTCACCGCGGTCGTCCCAACCGACGTGCTCACTCTGATATCGACGGTGGTGATGGAGTTTGCCGGCACGTAAGCGGTCAACTGGTTGGCCGACGCTACGCTCACGTGTCTCGACGCAATCCCTCCGAACTTGACGGTTGTCTCGCCGGCGACGAATCCCTGACCCATGATCGTGACCGGTGTGCCCACCGCGGACTCGGTCGGGCTGATCTTTGTTATCGCCGGTTGTTGGTTGCCGACGACCAGTCCGTTCGAGTAGTCACGGTCGATGTTGATCGTCACGCCGCCCCACGTCTCGGTGACGTTGCCGTTGTACTGCTTGATGCGCCGTTGGCCCGGCCACGCACTCGTCGGGATATACGCCGATGTCGTGTTCGCGTTGCCGTCCCACTCCGCGAAGTCGACGTAGCCCGGAGCGCCGGAGGTGCCGTACAGCGGGGCGATGACCTGTGCCATGCCGGCGCCGGCCGATCCATACATGCCGGACTCGAATCCCCTGCTGTGCAGCTTGTTCGTCCACGCACGAATGAACGTGACGACATCAGCGTTGCAGGCCGAGTTGCCGGTGTCCCAGGCTTCCATGTCGAAGTAAACGGGGCTGCCGGCACGCATGCCGAGCGCAGCTGCCTGGTCGGCGGCATCGGTGCCCGCGGCCGTGCCCTGGGAGGCAGCCTGCGCGTGAGTGATCTGCTCTCCGGCATTGCGGTCCAGCACGCAGCTCGCCTGTAATCCCACGTAGAGCGGGATCAGGTTCCAACCGGCCGCGATCTCGTTCTGTACCCACGTCGCGGTGAGATTGGGCTGATCGCAGGCGCGGTTGAGCCCGCCGATGTAGACACCGACGGCTCGATACGGTGACGCACGCCAGGCGTTCATGTCGGACTCACTCGGCGCCGTGCACGCGTCGAAGCCTTTGCCGGTGTGGATCACCGGGCCGACGGCGACCGTCGCCGCTGCCGGCGCACTGATCTGCGGCGCGTGCGGTGCGCTCGCCGGGACCAGCGTGAAGCTCGTCAGCACCTGCTGCGCAACGGTTGCGTCTGACCCGAACGAGATCGTGGCCAGCACGCCGCCCTCTGGAAATGCCGCGACGACGCGATGGCTCACCTGCTGCGCAGCCGCCGAATTGACCAGCACCTGCTGGCCGCCGATCGACGTCCTGTGCAGAGCGGGCGGCATGGAGCGGCCGGCGAGCGGCTCCAGGTGGATCGCGTCAGTGACCCCGACGGCATGTGCTGGGCACTGTGGCTGCTGGCCGAGGCGCCCCTTGTAGACGGCGGGCACGTCGAGGCGCACACACGTCGAAGGGTCCGCAATCAGGTCGTGAACATGCCAGGCTGCAGGGACACGCAGCTGCTCGCCGAGATAGCTGATGGTCCGGAACGCGGGCGCGCCACCGGCTGGCGACGCCACACCGAACGACACCAACACGGCAACGCCAAGAAGCCCGGCAAAACGCGATGTAAGTGACCCGGGACGGGTGACGAACACGCCGCGGACAATATCGGCTGCAAGCGGCTTGCCGAGCGGGGCGCGCCGCTGCTTCGCCTTGTGTCACAGTGAGCCGTGGCTCGCAACGAAGATCAGGTGCTGGCTGCGGCGCAGGCAAGGGCGGCCGCGTTGGCGTCCGGCGATGCCGCAGAACTGCGCCGGTTGCTGCATCACGACTTCGGCTGGGTGTCCCACCGCGGAGATGTCTTCGACCGTGACAGATACGTCGCAGCAAACACGGCATCCGGCGGGCTGCGGTGGCGGGCACAGCGGCTCGAGCAACCGCAGGTGCACGTGGTGGGTGACGCGGCGGTGCTGCGCTGCATCGTCACGGACATCGTCAGCGACGCCCGCGGCGGTGAGGTGCGGGCACGGATGCTGATGACCCAGACCTGGATCCGCGACGACACCACGGGCTGGGTGTGTCTGGCCGGCCACGCCGGGCCGCGTGTGGACTAACGAGGCCGCCGTCAGGCCAGCAAGCAAGGGCAGGCCGCGCACGCCCGCGGCTACGGTCGTTGATCACCGTCGGTTACCCGTCGTCGGCGCGGCCGTGACCGTTGCCGCCCCGATCGGCGACGACCTACGCGGACACGCCCGATGTTTGCAATTGCGACAGCGGGGTATACCGACGGCGCAGATACGCCTCCGCTGAGCAACCTGCGGGCGTACCAGTTCCTCATAGGAGGCCGTCATGGTCGCCATTGGATTGGTTCTGTTCGCCGTCGCTCTCGGAGCCGGGACCACGCTCTTCATGCAGAACCGGAGTGAGACCGCCGTCCAGGTGCACGTGTTAGGCCATACCTTGACGCTGCAGCCGTATTCGATCATGGTCGCCGGTGCCGCGATCGCGGTGGTGGCGGTGATCGGCATAGCGGTGATGCGAATGGGTGCCGTCAGGGCACGACGGCTCCGCATAGAGCGAGACCGGACGCAATCGGCGTTCTTCTTCGAGGAGACGTTCGCCGGCGACCCGACGGAGGGTCCCGGGCGGTCACCGGGCGCCCCGCCGACGCGCTAACGGCGTCACCTTCCGGCTAACATCACCCGCTGGCGGCGCGCCTCTTCGACCCGCTGCAGTTCGGGTTCGTCGAGCTTGCGCGTGTCGCGCACATCGAGGAACGGTGCGACATCTTCGGGTAGCCCGGCCTGGAGGAGCCGCTCGCGTTGCATTTCCGCGTTGAACACCACACCCAGAAGCACGGCTGTGTTGGAAATCCACAGCCACACGAGGAAGATGATCACGCCGGCGAATGAGCCGTAGGTCTTGTTGTACGAACTGGAGAATCCGAGGTACAAAGCGAAAAGACCAGACGCCACGATCCAGATCACCACCGCCAGCGCCGCCCCGGGCAGGATCCATCGCACGGCGGGCTGCTTGACATTCGGGGAAGCCCAATACAGCAGCGCCAGCATCAGGCTGACGAGGATGACCAACACGGGCCACTTGGCGATCCCCCACACCGTCACCGCGGTGCTGCCGATACCGAGGGCATGCCCTACTTCATCTGCCACCGGACCGGTGACGGCCACGATCACCACGCTGGCGACCAACATGATGCACAGCAACACCGTGACGCCGAAGCGCAGTGGCGCGGTACGCCAGATCGGCCGACCTTCGTCGACGGAGTAAATCGAATTTGACGCCCGCATAAATGCTGCGACATACCCGGATGCTGCCCAGATCGCCAACACGATCCCGATGATCACCCCGACACTTGCGGTGCCGCCGCGGCCCTCGACATTCCTGATCGCCGAATGCAGGAAGCTGTTGACACCGCCTGGAACGAACTTGTGAGCGTCATCAAGAAACGCCTGCGTCGTCGAACGGCCCAGCAAGCCCATGATCGAGAAAAGGGCAAGCAGCCCAGGGAAGATAGCGAGAATCCCGAAATAAGTCAGCGCCGCTGCTTGATCGGGCAACCCGCCACGCCGGTAGATACGTATTGATCTCCGGAGTACCGCCCCCCAGCTCCGTTTCGGCAACGCTGCCGGTTGCTGCAGCGCCGCCGGCTCCGGCTCGGTGTGCAAACCCATGATCGATCCTCCCGCGCATTCGACAGTTGCTTCCGTCGTTCCCACATCGCGCCTCCGGTATGCGCGGGTGCGTCGGAGGCGTTCCCCTAGCGCGTTGGCCGTCGAGCGCGAACACTCTGGACGCAGACTCGCAAAGAAGGAGGACGTCATGGCCACGATCCACCTCCATCAGACGACCACCGCGACCCCCGAGCAGTTCCTCGCCGCGCTGACCGACTTCGGTCCGGGACGCGGGGAACTGTTCGGCAACAGCTCCGACCAGTACCTCAAGGTGCATCACCTCGGCACCACGGACGCCGACGTCACCGAGGGTTCGCGCGGCATCTGGGAACGCCTGCACTACGACTGGTCCGACCCGAAGCGCATCGTCATGACCACCACCGACTCCAACACCTGGGGCGGTAACTCGGGCCACACGTACACCCTCACCCAGAACCCCAACGGGACGACCGACGTCGACGCCGTCGTGGTGCGCGACGGTAAGAACCTCAAGGGCAAGGCTGTCGGCTTGTTGCTCGGGGTCGCCGGCAAGGGAGTCCTGGGAAAGGAGCTGGCAAAGACCGTCAAGGCCGTCGAGGCCCGCAACGCCACCACGCAAGCACCGGACAGTCCTAGCGGTAGTGACCATGATGCGCCGGACCCCGGGGCCGCGTGATTATCCACGTCGGGCCATGCCCGTATAAGCCGGGCTGGTAGCGTCCGGCTGCGACCGGTTTCGCGCAGTACGAGAAGGGCCCATGTCTGAGATATCGGGAGCATCGCGGCCCGCGCACACGTCAGGTGCTGTTGTCGACTCAGCGTTCAGGGACAGCTTGCTGCCAGAGTTGGTGCAGCACCTGCGGCAGAACCGCACCGCGCTTCGCGAGGAGTGGGCACGGCGCATTACCCAGGCGCGGCTACTCACAGCGATGACACCCGACGAGATTTTCTCCGAGGCGACGTCCGTCTACGACAACTACGTCGAGGTGCTCGAGACCGGCAGCGTTGAGGCGCTGCAGGCCTACGCCCAGGATCTTTCCGGGCGCATCATCCCGCGCGGCGTCGAGACCGATGAGGTGCTCGGCATCGTGCTGCTGCTGCGCGACGTATTGGCTCGCTCGCTGTTCGAGAAGTACCAGGGCGACTTCGAGCTGTTCAACCGCGTGCTGGACGCGTATGAGCCCGCTGCCAACCGGATCGCCGCCACCGTCGGGGTGAGCTTCGTCCAGGAACGTGAGCGCGTCATCCGCCAGCAACAGGAAGCCATCCGCGAGCTGTCGACGCCGGTGCTGCAGGTACGCGAGCGGCTGCTGATCCTGCCGATCATCGGAGTCCTGGACGGGCAGCGCGCCCGGCAGCTCACCGAGCAACTGCTGCGCGCGATCCGCGACAACCGGGCGAAGGTCGTCGTCATCGACATCACCGGTGTGCCGGCGATCGACTCGACCGTGGCCAACTACCTCGTCCAGACGGTCGACGCGTCCGGGCTGATGGGCGCCAGCGTCATCATTACCGGGCTGTCGTCCGAGATCGCCTTGACCCTCGTCACGATCGGGCTGGACCTCTCGAAGATGAACGCGGTCGGCGACCTGCAGGGCGGCATCGAGGAAGCAGAACGTCTACTCGGCTACCAGGTGAGCTATCGCGGCGCGCCCGGACGCGACGCTCGTTGAGCGCCCAGGCGATTCCGATGCCGGTTCCGATCCTCAAACAGGGCGACTACCTGATCGCGTCCATTCAGGCTGCGATGTCCGACTCGGATGCTGAGCAGTTGCAGTCGGACCTGATGGACCGCGTCGGCCGGTTCCGCTCACGGGGCATCATCGTCGATGTCACGGCGGTCGACATCCTGGATTCCTTCGCCGCGCGATCCCTTCGCAATCTCGCGCACATGACGAACCTGCGCGGTGCGGAAACCGTCGTGGTCGGCATCCAGCCCGATGTCGCGTTCGCCATGGTGCAGCTCGGCATGAGTTTCGAGGACGTCCACACCGCCCTCGATCTCGAAGAGGGTCTCGAGTTCCTCAACCGGCGCGTTGCGGGCAGAAACACCAATGACCGAACTTGATGTTGTGGTCGCCATCGAATGTGCCGACGACATCGTCACCGCCCGCCAAGCGGGACGCGACATGGCGACCAAGCTGGACTTCTCCTTGACCGACGTCACGATGATCACCACAGCAATCTCCGAGGTGGCTCGTAACATTTCGAAGTACGCCGACCACGGCGAGATCCGGCTCAACGTGACCACGCGGCGGGCGCACCGTGCGCTGATGGTGCAGGCGGTCGACCACGGCCCCGGCATCGCGAATCCCGACCAGGCCCTTGAGGACGGCTTCTCGACCGGCAAAGGGTTGGGACTGGGACTTCCGGGCTCGAGGCGGCTGATGGACGACTTCCAACTGGAGTCCACACTCGGCGAGGGGACGACGGTCACAATGTGGAAATGGCTGCCTCCGGGTGTTTGAGACCGGGCGCGTAGGGCCACTCGAATGGGCCGTCGCAGGCAGCGCGTTCCCCGGAGAGGACGTGTCGGGCGATGATTGGCTTGTCGTCGACGTCGCCGGTCACACGCTGGTCGGCGCGCTCGACGGGCTGGGACACGGCGCCGCCGCGGCCGCCGCCGCCCAGCAGGCGAAGCGCAACGCCATCAAGAATGGTGCTAAGCCGCTCGATGTTCTGTTCGGACTGTCGCACGCGGCGCTCGACGGCACCCGGGGCACCGCAATGACACTGGCCCGCATCGACATGTCCTCCGGAGCGCTCGAATGGGTCGGCGTCGGCAACGTCGCCGCATTCCTCGTCCGCAAGGAGACAATGGGCGCCAGACCGGCCGAGGCCGCCCTGCTGCGCGGCGGCATCCTCGGCGTCAACCCGGCGCCCACGCCGTTGCGCGTACGCAGGACGATCATGGTGCCCGGCGACCTCCTGCTGTTCGGCACGGACGGCCTGAGCCCGGGCTTCGAGGATGACGTAGACCTCAGCGTTCCGACCAGCGAGCTCGTCACCGACATCCTGGAGCGCTTCGCCCGCAAGACCGATGATGCTCTGGTGCTGGCTGTCCGCAATCGGGCGCCGTCGCGATGACCGGCGACTTCTGGGCCGCCTACCAGGCTGCTCTTGATCATCACCTCGCCAAGCAAAGCGAGACGAGCCTCCAGCCGGCCGACGAGCTCGGCCGTCGTGCGCTAACAGAAGGCGTCAGCATCCTGCAGATCGTCGAGCAGCACGTCCGGCGTGTTTCGGAGCTGACCGCCGGGCAGCAGCCGCAAGCGGGCAGGTCAACGCAGGCCGTGGCGTTGCAGTTCCTGCTGCAGACGCTGGCTCCGCTCGATGTTGCGACCCGGGGCTTCGCCGAGGGTGCACGCAGCTATCAAGTGCAGCTCGCGCGGGCCGAGGCGTTGTCCGAGCTGGACGCGGTCAAGACCCGGTTCTTCCAGAACGTCAGCCACGAGTTCCGGACCCCGCTCACACTCATGCTGGGACCGCTGAACGACCTGCTGGCCGACTCCTCCGTAGCGCTCCCTCCCGTCCACCGCGCCGGGCTGGACGAGGCGCAGCGAGCCGGCCGCCGGCTGCAGCGACTGGTCGAAACCCTCCTCGACGTCGCTCGGGCCGAGTCGGGGCAACTCGGCATCGACGTCGAGCCGACAGACCTTGCCGAGCTGACGGCCGACTGCGCAAGCATGTTCCGCTCCGCTGTCGAGAACGCCGGCCTGCGCTTCGTCGTCGACACGCCGCCGCTCCCGCAGCCGGTACTGGTCGACCGGGAGCGGTGGGGCCACGTCGTGTCCAACCTGCTGGCCAACGCGGTGAAGTTCACCAAGTCCGGAACGATCACGGTCACGTTGCGTGCATCTGGCGAGAGGATCGAACTGCTGGTTGCCGACACGGGTATCGGCATACCGCCGGACGAGCTGGAGAACATCTTCGCCCGCTTCCACCAGGTACCGAGCTCGGACCAGGGAGGCGCCGGCATCGGACTGTCTCTGGTGCGCGACATCGTCCGCGCGCATGACGGCGAGATCACCGTCGAGAGCACGCTCGGCGAGGGCAGCACGTTCACCGTCTCCATACCGGCGCGTACGGGCGACGGCAAGGCTCGTCCGCTGACGCCCTCGTCGGTGCCGATCGATGCCACGCCGACACCCGCGCCCGTCGCGCATGCCTCGGCCGAGGGCACTCAGGGCTCGGTGCTCGTCGTCGAGGACAACCCTGATCTGCGCAGCTACATCTCCCGGCTGTTGCAGGGCGACGGCTGGGACGTGCATGCCGTGGCAGACGCAGAGGCAGCGTTGATTCAGGCCCATCAGCTACAGCCGGACGTCGTGTTGTCCGACATCATGCTGCCCGGGCGGAGCGGCCTCGACCTGTTGCGCATCATTCGCGCGGCCGACGATCTGCATCGCCTGCCGGTAATCCTGCTCACCGCGCGGGCGGGCGCCGAGTCCGCCGTCGAGGGGTTCAGCTCGGGCGCGGACGACTACATCGTCAAGCCCTTCGAGCGCAACGAGTTGCTCGCCCGCGTCCGCCTGCACGTCGAGCTGGTCCGGCTGCGCGAGTATGCCCTCAGCCGGGCTGAAGATCAGGTGGCCAATCTGCGCACGGCACTCGCGTCCAACCGCCAGATCGGCGCAGCCATCGGCGTGATCATGGCCACCGAGAAGCTGACCCACGAGGAGGCGTTCGAGCGGCTGCGCGTGGCCAGCCAGAGCACGCACCGCAAGCTACGCGACCTTGCAGACGACGTCCTCTACACCGGCGTACTCGACGTGTAACCGGCGCTCAGGTTGCGGGTAGTCGCCGCAGTGCCGGCGCCGGGTCGACGCCGGAATCCTGGGCGGCCAGCAGCAGCAGCGACACGGCTTCCTCGGCGCACGCCGAGCATCCGGCCAGATGCGCCTGCATTGCCGGTTGCTCCGCGTCGGGCTCGGCGAGCAGCGCCTCCACGTACTGATCGAGCAAGTGGAAGCAGTCGTCGCACGATAGCCACGGCCGGGTGTCGCGGATCAGCCGCTGCACCGTCTCCGGCGTGAGACGCCGGCGCCCGCGGCTCATGGAGCGCCTGCCTCGGTGCGTGAGCCGTCGAGGTAGCCGGCGTCCTCGAGGTACGCCCGCAGCCGGCCCCGTGCGACATGCAGCGTCTTGTACAGAGCATTGCGTGTGGTGCCGAGCCGTTCGGCCAATACGTCGATGGGGACGTCGTCGACGAGCAGTGCGATTGTGACGCTGCGCTGGTGGGGAGACAGCACCTGTTCGATCGCGTCCGACGTCGCGGCGGCGAGGTCGGCTGCTTCTGTGAACTGCTCGGGTGACGTTGTGGTCGTGGCCTCAAGAACCCCCGTATCCAGCGGCACTTCCCGGTCACGCCACGCGAGGCGCCGTACCTCGGTGGACACTTGCAGGATCGCGAACTTGTAAGCCCACGTGGTGAATCGGCTGCGTCCTTCAAATGCCGACAGCTTCGCGAGCAGCACGACGAGCGCTTCGTCAGCGGCTTGGTTGGCGATCTCGTCGATTCGCTCGGGGCCGATCCTGTCCAGCAGTTGGCGCATCCTGCGGATCTGATGGCGCGCCGCGCGCAGCAGCAGGTCGTGCAGGCGTCGCAGCGCCTGGTCGCGTTCCGGGCCGGGCACACTCAGTACCTCGACCCAGTTCCCCGGCTCGGCCGGTGATGCGCTGCCTACCCGCGGTAGCCCGCCGGTGGCTCTGCCAAGCGCAACCATGATCAGGGATCCGGCCAATTCAGTGGAGCCAGGATCCGCGCCGCGAGAGCCGGCGGGCAGCCGCGGTCGACGAGTTCCAGTACCGCGTGCAGGTCGATCCCGGGCGTCGCGGCCAGCCGCTGCGCCAACGGCCGGGCGAATCCGGCGGCGCTCAGCCGGCGCACTCGCCACACGGTCACGTCGGCCGGCGATCCGCGTGAGCAGACCGGAGCGCGGCGGACCTCGTACGTAGCCATATCACGTTGGTGTCGCCATCCAGGTCGCGTCTTACCGCCGATGGTAAGGCTCAGGCGCCAATCCGCACTAACACACATGAACCGCTTAATGCTGCCGCGGTGGCGAGGCATGTGCCCCGCACGCTTCGGCCCGTACCGAAAGGACAAACGATGAGCCTGGTCCCAACCCTCCGGCGGCGGACCGCCCTTCTCGCGACACTGGTGGTCTTCGCCCTTGGTGCGGTGCTGCTCGGGGTGGGACTCTCCCACCCATCGACGCCGGCAGCCGCACTGCCCGTCGCGCAGGATCATTCCGAGCACGGCATGACCATCAGGACGCCTGCACAACTCGCCTTCCACGATCAGATGCGCAAGCTCTGGGAAGACCACATCACCTGGACGCGGCTGGCGATCGTCACGTTCGCGGCCGGCACGGGCGGCTTCGACACCACCGCGACGCGGTTGCTGCAGAACCAGGACGACATCGGCAACGCGTTCCGGCCGTTCTACGGCGATGCCAATGCTGACCGGCTGGCATCGTTGCTGCACGACCACATCACGATCGCCGTGGAGATCCTCCAGGCCGCGAAGGCCGGCGACACGGCCGCCGTCAACGCGGCGAGCGCCCGCTGGTACGCCAACGCCAACGACATCGCCGACTTCTGGGCCTCGATCAACCCCCGGTTCTGGCCCGGCCCCGTCATGCGCGCCGACATGAAGACCCACCTCGACCAGACCCTTGCCGAAGCCGTCGACGAACTCAGCGGCAACTTCGCCGCCGGCGTCGCCGAATACGAGCTCGTGCACCAACACATCCTGGCCATGGCGGACATGCTGAGCAACGGCATCATCGGCCAGTTCCCCAAGGCATTCAGGTAAACATCCGGCGACGCCGTGTGATCGCTCCGGGCCGGGCCGCCCGTTACCATCAGCACGGACGAAGGGCGGCCCGGCTGTGGACGTGTACTCGATCGGCGAGGCGGGGGTGGAACGGCACGCCCCGGACGAGCTGAAGGGCCTGCTGGAGCAGCCTGATGCGCTGATCTGGGTCGACCTGCCCATCTGCCTGGCGCAGGACGCAGACGTCTTGCTGGACGTGTTCGGGTTCCACGAGTTGGCCGTGCGCGACTGCACAGAACGCAACCACATCTCGAAGATCCACTTCTATGACGACCATGTCTTCACCGTGTTGCACGCTCCCGAGCTCGGCAGGGGTGGGCACGTGCACTACGTCGAGCTGGACCAGTTCGTGGGGCCGAACTACTTGGTGACCGTGCACGGCCCGCTCAACCCCGTCGTGAACCCCGAGGTGGCGTTCATCGACACCCGACTCGTCCGCGCACGCATCGAAAGCGGCGAGATCCATCCGCGCACGCCCATGGACCTGTCGTACTCGATCGTGTTGGCACTGGCCCGCCGGGAGATCGACCTGGTCGCAGCGCTGGCGAAGGAGTCCGGCCGGCTCGAGCAGCGGGTCACCGACGATGACCGCAATGACGATCCCGAGTCGCTGCTGGAGGAACTCTTCGAGGTGGGTCACGAGCTGCTGGCGATCTGCACCATGGCGACGCACAGCGCCGCCACGTACGGCAGCATGGCCCGGCGCACCCGGTCGATCCCGGAGTCGGAACGGCCGCTGGTGGCCGACCTGGCGGACCGGTTCGGCATGGTGCGCAGCATGGCTGAGGGACAGCGAGAGTTCCTGCACGGCGTGATCGAGTTCTACCAGACGCGCACCAGTACTCACCTGACGGTGGCGGCGGAGAAACTCGCCACGACCTCGGTGCGCCAGAACGACGACATGCGGAAGATCACGGCCTGGGTCGCGATCATCGCTGTGCCCACAGCCGTCACCGGGTTCTTCGGCCAGAACGTCGGCTACCCGGGCTTCGGCAGCACAGCCAGCTTCGTCGTTTCCTCAGCGATCATCGTGGCGATCGCGATCGTGCTCTACGTGATTTTCCGGCTCAAGAACTGGCTCTGAGTCGGACACTCACCGGCACTTACCGATTCCGCATTTGCGTCGAGAACTCGGTCCGGCGTCATTGGCACTGTGCGCACGCGCACCCCAACGGCAGCGAATACCGCGTTTCCAACCGCAGCGGGGATGATCCCGATGGCCGGTTCGCTGGCTCCGACACGACGCTCGTCACGGCCCCTTGCGTCGAACTGCACCTCTTCCTTCAGTGCGCGACTGACGCCCTGGACGACGTTGCCCTCGATCTGGTTGCGCAGCCCATCGGGGTTGATGACCAGCCCGCAATCATGCGCGACGACCACCCGCTGCACCTTGATCTCGCCGGTGGCGGCTTCGACCGTCACCTGGGCGTACGCGGCGACCCCATCGAGCTGGGTCTCACCCGTCTCACGGAGTACACGACGTAATGGTTCATTTGCGTTCTGTATGGCGACGTGACCGGTCCGCCGTGGCATCCGAGCCGTCCCTCGGAGACTCACTCTCACTCTCCGGGGGCGATGCGCCGCGGCACCGCTGGCCGCGATCGTTATGACCGTTCGGCACGCCGGCAGGGGGCACGAGGCGCTATGACGGAAGAACTTGAATACACCCAGCGGCTCGATGAGTTCCGGGCCACTCGCGAGCGCATCGAGCACTCGATCTTGCCGCTCGCGTCGTCGGTCGACGGACGTCGCTTCCGTTTCCAGGCGTCGGCCTTCGCGCTGCCCGCGCAAGTCGGTGGGTACGTCGTGCTCGAGGGGACGGGTGGGGGCCGGCTCGGGCAGGTCACGACACTCGAACTCGAGCAGGACGAAGTCGGCACCCTTGGCTTCGACGGACGCGACGGAACGGCCAGCGTGGCGTCCCGCCTGATCGTGCGGCTCGCCCGTGGATCCGGTGCCCTGCTCGAGGGCGCTGTGGCGCCCTTCCACGATGCGACAGTGCGTGCAGCGACTCCGGCTGAGGTGCGGGCGTGGCTGGAGCGTGCCGCCGCGCCGCGGGCGCAGCTGCAGATCGGCGACTTGGCGCTGGCAGACGGCGTGCCGTACGCACTCGACGCCGGAGGATTCGGACGCCACACGTTCCTGTGCGGCCAGTCCGGTTCGGGTAAGACCTACGCGCTCGGGCTCATCCTCGAGCGGCTCCTGCTCGAGACGGACCTCCGGGTGGTGGTCCTCGACCCCAATTCCGACTACACGCAGATGGCACGCGTCCGCAAGGGCACCGACCGCGGATTGGCCAAGCGCTACCGGGCAGCCGCTGCGGGCGTCGTCGTCCGCAGGGGCACCCAGGGAAAGGGGCGCCTGGCAGTGCGCATGGCGGACCTCGACCCGGCAATCCAGGCCGCAATGCTTCGCCTTGATCCCGTGGACGACCGCGAGGAATACGCCGACCTGATCAGCCTCGTGCACGAGGGCCACGTCGGCAGCGTGAGTGAGCTGATGGCGACGGCCGATGGAACCGGACTACCGATCGTTCATCGGGCCAGCAACCTCGGCGTGCTCGATTGGGGCGTCTGGTCGCGGCCGGGCGGGCCGTCCTTCATCGACGACCTGCTCGACGGCGATGCCCGCTTCCTCGTCGCGGACCTCGGCTCACTTCCGTCCCGCGAGGAGCAGGCGCTCGCGGCCACTGCGACGCTGAACGCCTTGTGGCGACGCCGCGCGGACCGGCGGCCGATTCTGATCGTGATCGACGAGGCGCACAACGTCTGCCCGGCCGAGCCGGAGGATGCCGTCACCGCGATCGCGGCGAACACCGCCGTTCGAATCGCGGCGGAGGGCCGCAAGTTCGGTCTCTACCTGCTCGTCTCCACGCAGCGCCCGCAAAAGGTCCAGGAGAACGTCGTAACGCAGTGCGACAACCTCATCCTCATGCGCATGAACTCGCTGGGCGATCTCGCATTCGCGCACGACGCGTTCTCCTTCGTCCCGTCCAGCCTGATGGACCGGGCGACCACGTTCCGGCTCGGTGAGGCACTCGTGGCGGGCAAGATCTCGCCGCATCCGGCACTCGTTCGGATGGGCCGGCGCGTCGCTGAAGAGGGCGGCGCGGACGTGCCCGCCACCTGGGCCCGGCCCGCGCCGTGATCGTTCTATGAGTGGCCGCGGAACGCCTCTTCGAGCCACCATGATCCGCGGTCAGCGATGACCTTCGCATCGACCAGCAAAGGGCGATCTCGTGTGCCGGCCAGCCAGGTCCGGACCGCGGCGAGATCGTCCACGCGAGTGACGCTGACGGCCTCGAAGCCGAAGCCGCGCGCGATGGCGGCGATATCGGTGGGCGGGAAGCGCACCGTCGAAAGGTCGAACCCGTCCGGCCCGAAGTGGTGGACCTCCGCGCCGTAGGCGTCGTCGTTGTAGACGATCACCACCATCGGCAGACCGAGCCGCCGGACGGTGTCCAGCTCGGCGATGCTCATCAGCGCGCCGCCGTCGCCGAGCGCGGCGACCGGCAAGCGGTCCGGCTGAGCCAGCGCGGCGCCGATCGCGGTTGCGATGCCGAGCCCTATCGATTGGAACGCCTGGGTGAAGCAGAAGCCGTATTCGTCCGGTACCGACAGGAACATGCTCGGGTAACCCATGAAGTTGCCCGAGTCGACGCCGATCACGCGCTCGGCCGGCAGCATGTCGTCGAGCGCGATCGTCAACGTCCGCGGGTCGATGCGCCCAGCCATTGACGTGTCGTCGTATCCGATATCGCGCCAACGGATCCGCTCGGCGATCGCGGCCCTGACCTCCTCACTGCGGTAGCCCATCCCTGTCGCGATTTCCGTCGTCGCGGCGCGTGCTGTCGCGGCAACCCCGCCGACGACGCCGAATGCGATCGGGCGCTGCGCGCCCAGCGCGTCCGGATCCAGATCGACCTGCACGACTGTGGTGTCCGGTCCGATGAGGTTGCCGTGTCGGGTCGTCCACATGTTGAGCGCGCAGCCCCAGCCGACGACGAGGTCGGCGTCGCGGATCAGGTCGGCTGCCAATGGCGAGGCGAACCCACCCGAGACGTCGAGCGACCAGGGACTGCCGTGGAAGAGCCCTTTCGCGACGGCACTTGTCGCGAGCAGTGCCCCGCAGGCATCGCCGAGTTCGAGCAATGCCTCGCGCGCTCCGGGCGCGCGCGCCCCGCGTCCGGCGATGAATACCGGACGCTCCGCGTGCGTAAGCGCGTCGACGAGGCGCGCCAGCCCGGCGCCGTCGGGTTGCGGCTCGGGCGGGCGCGGCCGTTCTTGCACGGTCGGATCTGCGGCCGGCGCCGCCTGGACGGCGAGTGGCAGGTTCAGCACCACGGTGCGCCGATCGTCCCGGGCGACGTGGTACGCGCGAGCGGCGGTGGCAGCGGCGGCGTCCGCGGACTCGACCCGCATGGCGATCGCGCCGACGGAATCGGCCAGCGCGTCCTGGTCGACGTAGAAGTTCGAGCGCTTCTCGGTGACGTCTGCGGCGAGGACGAGCATGGGCGTGCGGCTCTTGGCCGCCTCGGCGATGCCGGTCATCGCGTTGGTGAGGCCGCAACCCTGGTGCACGCTGAGCGCGGCGACCGTGCCGCTCATCCGCGAGTAGGCATCGGCCATTGTGGCCGCGCCGCATTCGTGGCGAGCGGCGACGAAGCGCGCGCCCGCCGCGATGAGGGCGTTCGTCACGTGGAAGTTGCCGGAGCCCACCACACCGAACACGTGGCGAACGCCCAGCGCGGCAAGGGTGGTCCCGACGACACGCGCAGCGGTCATCAGCGTTCGACGAGTGCGAGCACCCGGGTCGGGCTGCCCGAGCCGCCGACGATCTTCAGCGGCGCGGCGACGATGATCACGCCGGTCGGTGGGAGCAGAGCGAGATGCTGCAACTGGGTCAGCCCGTACTTGCCGGCACCGTGCATCAGCGTGTGGCACGGGAACATCGGATCGAATCCGGCGGCGGCGCCCGCATCGGTGCCGACGGTCTCCACGCCGAGCCCGACGATCGGCGAATCC
>JBPYES010000379.1:0-4765 GCA_051984825.1 Jatrophihabitantaceae bacterium | reverse complement strand
GCAGTTCCGCTGGCCTCATAGACGGTCACGTCCAGGCCGGCCTGGGCCAGCGTCACCGCCGCGGTCAGGCCGTTCGGCCCCGCGCCGATGACGATTGCGTCTGGCACGGCTCCTATCGTGGTACATGATCCTGCGCTTAGGGCTGACCACGCTTGCCTCGGCCGCGATTCGGGGAGCCGAGGGCGTTGCTACCTAGCCGAGACTGCGCGCGCTGAACGTGTCGCAGGCCTTGGAATCGCCGGTCTGGTAGCCGGTGGTCAGCCATTTCTCGCGCTCGGCGGACGTTCCGTGGGTGAACGTGTTCTGGTTCACGGTGCCGCCGCCGAGGTTCTTCTGGATCCAGTCGTCGCCGATCCGTCCGGCCGTGTCGAGCGCCCGGTTGAAGTCGTCCTGGGTGATCTCGGTGATCAGCGCCCGCTCGCCGTTCGGGCCGGGCTCGGTGGCGTGTTTCGCCCACACGCCGGCGAAGCAGTCTGCCTGCAGTTCGAGGCGGACCGAATCCGACGTGGGACCCTGCCGGGTGCGAACCTGCGACTCGATGCCGAGTAGGTCCTGCACGTGGTGGCCATATTCGTGCGCCAGCACATAGGCGTCGGGGAACAGGCCGCCCTCGGCGCCGAACTGTGTGTGCAGATCCTCGTAAAACGTCAAGTCGATGTATACGCGCTTGTCGCCCGGGCAGTAGAACGGCCCGGAGTCGCTGGTCGCGCCGCCGCACCCGGTCTGCACCTGCCCACTGAACCAAACCGTCGGCACCGGCACGTACTGCTTGCCGAGCCTGGGTAGCTCGCGGGTCCAGTACGCCTGGATGGAGTCGATGTCGGCTACCGCCGCACAGTCGAGCTTGGCGTTGGCGTCCGCACCGGTCTGGCACTCCTGCCGGACCTGGGCGTTGTCCGCGGTCGGCGGCGCGCCGCTCTGCCCCAGCTGGCCGAGCACGTTGCCGAGGTCCGAGCCACCGCCGCCCCCTCCGAGGACGTTCACCAGGATGACGACGATCAGCCCCACGATGCCGAGCCCGCCGCCACCGAGCGCGACCTGCCCGCCCCGGCTGCCCGGCAGAAGGCCGCCGCGCCGCGCATCCTGCACCTCAGACGTGTCGAGCCGAGCGCGCTCGTTGTACTTCACTGGGCACATCGTCGCAGGGACCGCATCGGCTGGCTATTCCGGGGCGGGCACCCTCCTCAGCCGGGCCGCCAGCGCATACAGCCCGACCGCCGCCACTCCGGACAGCGCCAGGCAGCCGAGCCACAGAGTGGCGGGGCTCGCCGCATACACACGGGAGCCGAGCAACGGAGCGAGCACTCCGGAGGCGCCCCATGCAAGGCCCACGGCGCCCATGTACCGGCCGCGCAACGCCTCGGGGGCGATCGAGGCGACCAGCGCCATCAGCGCCGTGGTTTGCCCGATCTCGCCCAACGTCCAGACGACCACGGTCAGCGCGAATGCCCAGGTACTGCTGCACACACCGCTCAGCGCGATGCCACCGCCGACGAGCAAGATCGTGGCTGGCAGCAGCACGGTGGGCGGAGCACGCGCGATGATGTTGAGGACAAGGGGCTGGACGAGCACGATCACGATGCCGTTCACGGCCATGATCAGCCCGTACGAGCCGGTGCCCAGGCCGGCGTCGCGCACCGCCAGCGGCAAAGTGACGTAGACCTGGCCGTACAACGTCGCGTAGCAGAGGAACAGTGCGACGAGGGCAAGCAGCATCCGGTCGCGCAGCATCAGTCGCCAGGCGGGTTCCTCGTGCTCATGGCGGGAGGCGCTGGCCGGGCGCGTCTCGGGCACCTTGCGCAAGACGACCAGGCCGAACAGCAAGCTGGTGGCAGCGTCGACCGCGAAGAGAGTGCCGAACCCGAGCTGAACGAGGAGGCCGGCCGAGAGCGCGGCCACCGAGAAGCCCAGGTTGATCGCCCAGAACTGCAGCGCGAACGCGCGGGTGCGCTGCTCACCGTCGAGTAGGTCGGCAACGGCCGCCGAGGCCGCCGGCCGGTAGATGTCACCGACGACGCCGAGGAAGAGCGCCGCCAGCATGATCGCCGGCAGGCCACGGGCCAGCGCCAGTAGCCCGAGCGCCAGCGCGACGGCGAACATGCCGAAACTGAGCGTCGTTCGCCGTCCGATGCGGTCGGTGAGGTAGCCGCCGATGGGCTGGGAGAGGATTGATCCGGCGCCCCACACGGTGACGACGGTGCCGGCGGTCGCGATCGAGAGATGCCGCGGGCCGGTGAGGTACAGGATCGCGAACGGCTCGATGAACGTGCCCGCGCGGTTGATCAGCGTCCCGAGCCACAACCACCAGTACGGGGCGGGCAGACCGTCGACACGGCTGTGGAACGCCGCCCGGGCACGTGACGACGTGCGGGGTGGAGCAGCCGTTGCCGCCTCGGTGTCCTGCACACTTCCAGCCAAGCATCAGGCCCCGACATGCAGCGACGCATTTTGCGTAGCCGGGGCCCGTTACACTGGCATCGTGCACCGACTCCCGAGTTGAGCAGGCGACGTTGTCCCGTCGCCCATCTCGCATACAGTCCAGGGAGTCCTGTCTCTCATGATCTCGGCAACTGATCTCGAGCTGCGTGCGGGCGCGCGCACCCTGCTCGAACCCACCAACCTCCGGGTCCAGCCCGGCGACCGCATCGGCCTCGTCGGGCGGAACGGCGCCGGCAAGACGACCACCTTGCGCGTCCTCTCCGGTGAACGCCCGCCGCATGGGGGGACCGTCGACCGGCGCGGCGGGGTGGGCTACCTGCCACAGGACCCGCGCACCGGCGACCTCGGCATGACCGCCCGCGATCGGGTGCTGTCCGCGCGCGGCCTCGACCGGCTCGTCACCGACATCGCAAAGGTGCAGGTGCAACTCGCCGAGCAGCCGGACGACCACGCGCTCGTGCGCCGTTACGGCCACCTGGAGGAACGCTTCGCCGGGCTCGGCGGGTACGCCGCGGAAAGCGAAGCGGCGCGCATCTGCGCCAATCTCGGCCTACCCGACCGGGTACTCGCCCAGCGCCTGGGCACCCTGTCCGGTGGGCAGCGCCGCCGCGTCGAACTCGCCCGCATCCTGTTCGGCGCCGAGGGCGACGACAGGGTGACGCTGCTGCTCGACGAGCCGACCAACCACCTCGACGCCGACTCGATCACCTGGCTGCGTGGCTTCCTGCGCCAGCACGACGGCGGACTGATCGTGATCAGCCACGACGTCGCGCTGCTCGACGTGGTGGTCAACAAGGTCTGGTACCTCGATGCGAATCGCGCGACGCTCGACGTCTACAACGTCGGCTGGACGACCTACCTCCAGCAGCGGGAGGCCGACGAGCGGCGCCGGCACCGCGAGCGTGCGAACGCAGAACGCAAGATCGAGGCGCTGCGCTCCCAAGCCGACAAGATGCGGGCGAAGGCCACCAAGGCCCGCGCCGCGCATCAAATGGATCGCCGGGCCGCTGTGCTCGAGGCGAATCTCGCCGAAGTGCGGGTGGCGGACAAGACAGCCCGGCTGCGCTTTCCGAAGCCTGCCCCCTGCGGGCGCACCCCGCTCGTCGCTTCGGGGCTGTCGAAATCCTACGGCTCCCTCGAGGTGTTCACCGATGTCGATCTCGCGGTCGACCGTGGCGCCCGCGTCGTCGTCCTTGGCCTGAACGGCGCCGGCAAGACCACGCTGCTGCGGTTGCTCGCCGGCCTCGAGCCACCGGATACCGGTGAGGTGCGCGACGGCCATGGGCTACAGCTCGGCTACTACGCGCAGGAGCACGAAACGCTCGATGTCGACCGCAGCGTCCTGGAGAACATGCGCTCGACCGCGCCGTACGAATTGACCGACACGGATCTTCGCAAGATCCTCGGGGCGTTCCTGTTCTCCGGTGACGACGTGGACAAACCGGCGGCGGTGCTCTCCGGTGGCGAGAAAACCCGTCTGGCGCTGGCGATGCTGGTCACCAGCGCCGCGAACGTCCTTCTGCTGGACGAGCCGACCAATAACCTCGATCCCGTCAGCCGCGAGCAAGTGCTGGATGCGCTCCGCAGCTACCCGGGCGCGATCGTCCTGGTCACCCACGACGAGGGCGCGGTGAGCGCGTTGAACCCGGAAAAGGTGATCCTGCTGCCCGACGGCGTCGAGGATGCGTGGAGCGAGGATCTCGCCGATCTGATCGCCCTGGCCTAATGGATTCGGCGTTTTGTCCCGGCCGTCCGCGCAGTTGTGCAACACAGGTACCTGACGATCTTGCGCAGGCATACTCGCCGCTGCTATCAAGTGCGCGACGGGTAAGACGTACGTGTGAAAGGCCGTTGGCGGTGCGCCGTAGGTGCGCGGCGTCCATCGGCACCCTATAGGTCGGGGAGAGATCAGCCGCCAGGCAGGTCGCTCGCGGGGAACAAGTCCGGAGGGTGGAGGCATGGCAGTGCTGAAGAAGGGCGCTCGCATCACCGGAGCCGAGCGCAACAAGCTCGCGAACGACCTGCGCAAGCAGTACGACAAGGGTCGCAGCATCCGCGAGCTGGCCGAGAGCCACGGGCGTTCGTACGGCTTCGTACACCGCGTCCTGACCGAGTCGGGCGCGACGTTGCGGGGCCGCGGCGGTGCGACTCGCGCGAAGAAGAAAGGCAAGTAGCGCGCTGACCGACATCCCGCCCGAGGCGGGTTTCCGGCTCGACGTTGCCGACACACTGGCGACGATCACGTTGAGCCGGCCCGAGCGGCTCAACGCGCAGACCCCGGACACCTGGACCTGGCTGGGTCGCACCGGGGCGGACCTTCCCGGCA
>JBPYES010000378.1:0-10253 GCA_051984825.1 Jatrophihabitantaceae bacterium | reverse complement strand
CCGCGCGGCGCCCGGCACGCGCCGTGTGGTCGGCGCTGCCGGGAGAGGACTGGCCCCGGCGACTCGCCGAAGCGATGCGTGCCGCTGTCGCCGGCGGCCGGGGTGCCGTCGCCGTGGTGCCCGACCTGCGCGATCTCGGCCGGCTCGACGCCGCACTTGCCGACGTGCTCGGCGCGGGCCGGTATGTGGCCCTGTCTGCCGATCTGGGCCCTGCCGAGCGCTACCGGCGCTGGCTCGCGGTGCGCCGCGGCGCGGTCCGCGCGGTGGCGGGGACGCGGGTCGCTGCGCTTGCTCCGGTCGCGGACGTAGGCCTGCTCGCGATCTGGGACGACGGCGACGACCTGTACGCCGAACCCCGGGCGCCGTATCCGCACGCCCGCGACGTGCTGGTGTTGCGCTCGTCACTGACCGGCGCAGCGCTGCTCGTAGGCGGGTTCGCGCGCACTGCCGAGGCGGCGCTGCTGGCCGAGTCCGGATGGGCGCACGAGATCCTCGCGGCTCGCGAGGCGATCCGGGCTGCTGGCCCACGTGTCGTGGCCACTGGCGACGACGTCGAACAGGAGCGCGACCCAGCCGCACGCGCCGCGCGGCTGCCGAGCGTCGCGTTCCGGGCCGCCCGCGACGCGCTGGCCGATGCGCGCCCCGTGCTCGTGCAGGTGCCGAGGCGCGGATACGTTCCGACGCTGGCCTGCGCCCGCGACCGCACCCCTGCCCGATGCGTGACCTGCGGTGGCCCACTCGCGGCGAGCTCCGGCCATGCCATCGCCACCTGCCGGTGGTGTGGCCGGCTCGCCGGCAATTGGACCTGTCCGGCGTGCGGCGGGCGTCGGATGCGGGCCGTCATCGTCGGGTCGGTGCGCACGGCCGAGGAGCTGGGCCGCGCCTTCCCAGGGGTGCCGGTCCGCACGTCCAGCGGCGACACCGTGCACGCCGAGGTGCCGGCGCAGCCCAGCGTCGTGGTGGCAACGCCAGGCGCGGAGCCGTTGGTCTCCGGCGGGTACGGCGCGGCGCTGCTGCTCGACGGCTGGGCGTTGCTCGGCCGCGCGGACCTGCGCGCCGGCGAGGAGGCGCTGCGTCGCTGGCTGAACGCTGCCGCCCTGGTGCGGCCGGACGGGCAGGTGGTCGTCGCCGCTGACGGTTCCGTCCCCGCCGTGCAGTCGCTCATCCGGTGGGACGCCCCGGGCAGCGCTACTCGGGAGCTCGCCGACCGCCAGCAGCTCGGCTTCCCACCGGCGGTGCGGATGGCGTCGCTGACGGGTACCGCAGCGGCGATCGGCGAGATGCTCGGCGGACTGCCCGAGCCGCACGAGGTGATCGGCCCGGTTCCGGTGGGCGACGACACGCAGCGGATGCTGATCCGAGTACCACGGGCACAGGGCGCGCAGCTCGCGGCAGCACTCAAGGCGGGCGCCGCGGCGCGCTCGGCCCGCAAGGCCGCCGATCCGGTCAAGGTGGTCCTCGATCCGCTCGAGCTGTTCTAAGCAGCGTTCAGCCCGGCGGGCCGGTCGACTCGCGCACCACCAGGTGCGTGGAGAACACCCGCGGGCGTAACACCTCATCGGCTCCGGTCAATCGGGACAGCAGCAGGTCGACGGCGGCCCGGCCGGCGTCCTGGATCGGCGCGGCCAGCGTCGTCAGCGCCGGATGGCAGAAGTCCGAGCCGAAGATGTCATCGCAGCCGAGCACGCTGACGTTCTCCGGAACGCGCACCCCGCGCGCGAGCAGCCGCCGCATCGTGCCGATCGCGAGCAGATCGTTGAACGCGACGACCGCGCTCGCCCCGGTGTTCACCACTGCGTCGGCGGCTGCGGCGCCGCCCCGTACGGTGGGAGCGAACGGCCCCAACCGAGTGACGGTCAGGTCCAGACGCCGGGCCGCGGTCTGTACGGCGCGCCACCGACTGCGATCGGCCCAGGAGGCACGAGGCCCGGCGACGTAGGCGATCCGTTCGTGCCCCAGGGAGGCGAGGTGTTCGCACGCCTGCGACATCCCGCCCGGCGTGTCGATGACCACGTGCGGCACCCCGCGCACCGCGCCGTTGACCAAAACCAGCGGGTGCCTGCTGGCGAGCGCGGCGATGCGCTGCTCGGGCAGCCGCGGCGTCCCGACTACCAGGCCGTCGACCATGCGGGCCAGGCGCTCGATGTGCACACTCTCGACCTCCGGCGATTCGTCGGTGTCGGCGAGCACCAGCGTGTAGCCGGCCGCTGCTGCCTGCCGCTCGGCGCCTCGGATCAGCTCGCTGAAGAACGGGTTGGTGACGTCCGGGACGAGCAGGGCGAGCATGAGGGTGCGCCCGGACGGCAGTGCCCGGGCGATCGGGTTGGGGCGGTAGCCCATTTGCTGCGCGGTCAGCAGGATGCGCTGCGCCGTTTGCGCGTTGACCCGTCCCGGCTGGGTCAGCGCCCGGGACACCGTGGACGCGGCCACGCCGCAGGCGCGGGCGACGTCGGTGATGGTCGGAGCGTTCGAGGTGCGCCTGCCGGGCACGTCGCTCACCTCCCGCCAACAGTCTGCCCGGATGCGACAGATCTGGCAAAAGTTGTGGCAAGCGATTGTCGCCCAATTCGGGCGGGCCCTAGATGTGCAGGCAGGCGATCACGCGGGCGTGATGAACTCCGGCAGCGACATGGCTGCGGGCAGTAGGTGAGTGGCACCTGCCCCGCGCAGGCGTTCAGCGGTGTGTGCGCCGGTGAGCACACCGGCCACGAGACTTGCGCCGGCGCGCCGGCCGCGATCGATGTCGAAAGCGGTGTCACCCACGGTCGCGATCAGCGCCGGCTCCTCGACGCCGACGGCTTCCGCGGCGGCCAGCACCGGGTTCGTGTCCGGGTCGTCCACGCGGATCACGGTGTCGGCTGCCTCGTGCCAGCCCAGCGCGCCCATCAGACACGCGTGCGTGCAGGCCGGCAGCCCACTCGATAACGCCACCTTGATGCCCGAGGCGCGCAGCGTCCGCATGGCATACACCGCACCGGGCATGGCCACGATCTGCCCGGCGTCGGCGAACTCGGCGTACCTGGCGTCGAAGGACTTCTGCGCCGCCTGGGCGCGCACCTCGTCACCGTCGAACAGCTGCCGCAGTACCGAGATCACCGGCTCGCCCATCGTTTGCCGTGCGTAGCCAAGCATTTCCCGCAGCGCCGGGCTGCCTGACTCGACGTCCACCGCGCGCAGCGCCGAGGTGTACGCGATCTCGGTGAGCCCGACGTCGGCCACTGTCGTTCCGGCCATGTCGAGGACGACGAGCGCGATCTGGCGAAGCGACGAGCTGGTCGTGGTCATTGGCCATACTCTGCCAACAACTGGGCCGGTTGCCCAGCCTCGAATCGTTACGCAAGGCACGGAGTCGGCGACGCCGAGCAGCATCTTGCGCACGCCACGTTCACTCCGGGACGGCCGGCCCGATCCGTAGACTCGCGCTGTGACCGTTCAGACAATTCGCTTGTTCGGCGACCCGGTGCTGCGTACGCCGGCCGAAGTGGTGACCACCTTCGACAAGGAGCTGCGCACGCTTGTCGCCGACCTCACCGAAACCATGCAGGACGCGCCGGGCATGGGGCTCGCCGCGCCGCAGATCGGGGTGGGGCTGCGCGTGTTCACCTATCACGTCGATGACGAGCAGGCCGGTCATTTGATCAACCCGGTGCTGCACTTTCCGTCCGACGAGGAGCAGGACGGCGAGGAGGGTTGCCTGTCGATCCCCGGCCTCAAGTTCGACTGCCGCCGCCGGCAGCACGTCGTGGCACACGGGCAGAACATGGCGGGTGACCCGGTCACCATCGAGGGCACTGAGCTCCTCGCCCGCTGCGTCCAGCACGAGACCGACCACCTTGACGGCGTGCTGTTCGTCGATCGGCTGGACGCCGAGACCCGCAAGGCGGCGCTGAAGGCGATCCGCGAGGCGGAGTGGTTCGGCCAGTCGGCGCCCCGGGTCAAGGTGAGCCCGCATCCCACCCTGGGCCGGGCACTATGACGTTCGTGATCGCCTCGTGAGGCTGCTGTTCGCGGGAACGCCGGAGACGGCGGTGCCCTCGCTTTCGGCGTTGCTCGACTCGCCGCGGCATGAGGTCATCGCGGTGCTGACCCGGCCGCATGCGCGGGCCGGGCGGGGCCGGCGCGAGGTCGCCTCGCCTGTCGAGCAGCTGGCCGTGAAGGAGGGCCTGCCGGTGCTGTCGCCGGCGCGGCTCAGCGACCCCGATTTCCTGGAACAGCTCGTCGACCTGCGCCCGGACTGCTGCCCCGTCGTCGCCTACGGCGCGCTGATTCCGAAGGCAGCCCTGGCGATCCCCGAGCACGGCTGGGTGAACCTGCACTTCTCGCTGCTGCCGGCCTGGCGGGGCGCTGCCCCGGTGCAGCGCGCGATTCTTGCCGGCGACGAGATCACGGGTGCGTCGACGTTCCAGATCGAGGCGGGCCTCGACACCGGACCGATGTACGGCGTAGTGACCGAGCCGGTCCGGCCTACCGACACGGCCGGCGAGCTACTCGAGCGCCTCGCGCGCAGTGGCGCGGGCCTGCTCGCCGCCACGATGGACGGCATCTCCGAGGGGTCGCTCACGTCCCGACCGCAGGCGCCCGACGGCGTCTCGGTAGCGGCCAAGATCACGGTTGATGATGCACGCGTGGATTGGACGACACCGGCCGTGCACGTCGACCGGCTGGTCCGGGCGTGCACACCCGCCCCGGGTGCATGGACGCTGTTTCGTGGCGAGCGGATCAAGCTCGGCCCGGTCAAGGCGGTGGACGGCACGCCGCTGCCCCCGGGCGAGCTGCATGCCACGAAGCAGTCGGTCCGGGTCGGCACGGCCACCGGGCCGGTGGAGCTGGGCGACGTCCAGGCATCGGGCAAGCGGCCGGTGCCGGCGCCCGATTGGGCCCGCGGCACGCGGCCGGGGCCCGGCGAGCGACTTGGCTGACCTGGCAAGACTCACTGCATACCGGTTGCTGCGCGGCGTCGCCGAGAACCAGGCGTACGCCAACCTGTTGTTGCCGGCGCTGCTCGCGGAGGGCCGGCTCTCGAGCCGGGACGCCGCGCTTGCGACCGAGCTCGGTTACGGCACGCTGCGGGCACAGGGCACGCTCGACGCGATCCTGGCCACCTGCGTCGACCGATCACTGTCGACTGTGGACGCCCCGGTGCTGGATCTGCTGCGGCTCGGCGCCTACCAGGCGTTGCGTACCCGGGTGCCGCCGCACGCCGCGGTGGCCACGACGGTCGATCTCGCGCGGGCGACCGGACAGGCGCGGGTGACCGGGTTCGTCAACGCGGTGCTGCGCCGGGTGTCCGAGGCCGACTGGGACGAGTGGGTGCAGGGGCTCGGCGCGGGCGCGCCGCCGGAGCGCAGGCTGGCCCTGAGCACCGCCCATCCGGAGTGGATCGTGACCGCGTTCGCCGACGCACTGGGTGGCGACCTGACCGAGACCGAGGCGGCGCTCGTCGCCGACGATGCCCGGCCGCAGACGCACCTCGTGGCCTGGCCGGGCCGGATCGACCGTGACGCGCTTGTCGCCGAGTCCGGCGGGACTCTCGGCCCGTGGTCGCCGTATGCGGTGCGGATGGAGGGTGGCGACCCGGCGGCGCTGCCGGCTATCCGCGAGGGGCGGGCGGGCGTCCAGGACGAGGGCAGCCAGCTGTGTGCGCTCGCCCTCGTCGCCGCACCGCTTTCCGGGCCGGACGAGCGGTGGCTGGACATGTGTGCCGGCCCCGGCGGCAAGACCGCCCTGCTTGCGGCAATTGCGGCGCGGCGCGGGGCGGCGGTTGTCGCCAACGAGCTGCATCCGCACCGTGCTGAGCTGGTCCGGCGGGCAACGGCGCCGTGGGACGTGGAGGTACGCGTCGGTGACGCGCGCGAGCTGACGGGCAGCTACGACCGGGTACTGCTGGACGCGCCCTGTACCGGGCTGGGCGCGCTGCGGCGCCGCCCCGAGGCCCGGTGGCGCCGGGACCCGTCGCACGTGGGGGCGCTCGCGGCCTTGCAATGCGAGCTGCTGGCGGCGGCGCTGCGCGTCGTCCGGCCCGGTGGCGTGGTCGCGTACGTGACCTGCTCACCGCACCTGGCCGAAACGCGTGACGTGGTGGCCGGCGCCGAGCTGCTCGACGCACGCCCCGCCTTTCCGGGCGTGCCGCAGCTGGGAGACGGGCCCACCGTGCAGTTGTGGCCGCACCGGCACGGCACGGACGCGATGTTCTGCGCGCTGTTGCGCGGCGAGGGCTAGGCCAGTACCGCGCCCCGCTCGCGGCGAGCGGACTGCATCCGTGCCGCCCTAGGACGGCACGGATGCAGTCACTGCTCTGCTGCGCGGGGCTCAGCCACGCAATCTGCGGCGTTGTCGTCGTCGCCAATAGCTATGGCTATTGGCTCCTCCTCCGCCTTGCATCTCACGTGCCTGAGCCCCGCTCGCGACGAGCGGACTGCATCCGTGCCGCCCTAGACTCTTGACGTGACGTCGCAGGTAGATCGCGAGCCGATGATCGCGCCGAGCATCCTCGCCTCCGACTTCGCGCGGCTGGCCGACGAGGCCGCGGCAGTCAGTGGTGCCGACTGGCTGCACGTCGACGTCATGGACGCTCACTTTGTGCCGAACCTCACGATCGGCCTGCCGGTGGTGCAGAGCCTCCGCAAGGCCACCGAGTTGCCGCTCGACTGCCACCTGATGATCGACGACCCGGACCGCTGGGCGGTCGGTTACGCCGAAGCTGGTGCCGTCAATGTCACCGTTCATGCCGAGGCGGCGGACGATCCGAGGCGCATCGCCCGTGACCTGCGTGCCGCGGGCGCGCTGGCCGGGCTCGCCGTCGACCGTGACACCCCGCTCGAGCCGTACCTGGAGCTACTGCCCGACTTCGACACGTTGCTCGTCATGACGATCAAGGCCGGCTTCGGCGGTCAGGACTTCATCCCGGAACTGCTCGGCAAGGTGCGTCTTGCGCGCCGGCATCTGAACTCCGGCCATCTCCGGCTGCACGTCGAGGTCGACGGTGGCATCGACGATCAGACGATCGGGGCGGCCGCCGAGGCCGGCGCGGACGTATTCGTCGCCGGGACGGCCGTCTACGCCACGGACGACCCGGGCACCGCTGTCGAGGCGCTGCGTGCCCGCGCCCGCGCGGCGATGGACCGGACATGACACCCGTCAGCGAGGCGGAGCGGGCAGCAATGCACCGCGCGCTGGTGCTGGCCGAGACAGTGCGCGGACGCACCAGCCCGAATCCAGCGGTGGGCGCGGTGATCCTCGACACGGCCGGCGCACTGGCCGGCGAAGGCGCGACGCAGCCACCCGGAGGGGCGCACGCGGAGATCGAGGCGTTGCGTCGGGCGGGTACGCGAGCACAGGGCGGTACGGCGGTCGTCACGCTGGAGCCCTGCACGCACGTCGGCCGCACCGGACCGTGTACCGAGGCGCTCGTCGAGGCTGGCATCGGCCGCGTCATCTACGGTGTCGACGACCCGAACCCGCAGGCCGCCGGAGGTGCGGACCGGCTGCGCGAGGCGGGCATCGATGTCGTCGCCGGAGTGGAGGACGCCGATGTGGCGGCGGGGGCGCTGCGGCCGTGGCTTTCTGCGCTGCGTACCGGCCGGCCGTTCGTCACCTGGAAGCTCGCCAGCACGCTGGACGGGCGGGTGGCCGCCGCCGATCAGACCGCGCGCTGGATCTCCTCGCCGGCGGCGCGCGCCGACTCGCACGCGTTCCGCGGCATCGTCGACGCGATTGTCGTGGGCAGCGGGACCGTGCTCGCCGACGACCCGCATCTGACCGTCCGCGACCCGGATGACCAGCTCGCCGAGCACCAGCCGCTACGCGTCGTCCTCGATCGCCGGCACCGGGTACGGCAGAGCGCGCGGGTGCGCGACAGCGCTGCCGAGACGCTGCTCCTCGACACCGCGGTGCCCCGCTTCGCGCTGAAGGCGCTGCACGACCGGGGCGTGCGGCACGTGCTGCTCGAAGGCGGCCCGACGCTCGCCGGGGCGTTCGTCGAGGCCCGCTGCGTGGACGAGGTGATCGCCTACCTGGCGCCCAAGTTGCTGGGCGCCGGACCGTCGTCGATGGGGGACGCGGGAATAGTGACCATCGGTGATGCGGTCACACTAGAAGTAGACAGCGTGACCCGGGTCGGCAGCGACGTGAAGATCGTGGCGCGGCCGGTCTGGTCAGAAGGGGAGTAGCCGCCCGTGTTCACGGGGATCATCGAAGAACTTGGCACGGTCGTCGGGGTGGAGCCGCACGGCGACTCGGCAGTGCTGGTGGTGCGCGCTCCCACGGTGTCCGGGGACGCATGGCACGGCGCGTCGATCGCGGTGAACGGGGTATGCCTCACCGTGGTCGCCATGGACGGCGAACGACTGCACTTCGACGTCATGGCCGAGACGCTGAAGCGCTCGGTCGTCGGCGCGCTGCGCGCCGCCGAGCGGGTGAACCTGGAGCGCCCGGTGCGGGCGGACGGCCGCCTGGACGGGCATATCGTGCAGGGCCATGTCGACGGCACCGGCGTGCTGGTCAGTCGTACGCCGGGCGATGCCTGGGACCTCGTCCGGTTCGGCATACCCGCCGATCTGGCCCGCTACGTCGCGGACAAGGGCTCGATCGCCGTGGACGGTGTCTCGCTGACCGTGACCCGGGTCGGGCCGGACTGGTTCGAGGTCGGGCTCATCCCGGAGACGCTCCGCGCGACCACTCTCGGCGCCAAGCAGGCCGGCGACCCGGTGAACATCGAGGTGGACGTCCTCGCCAAGTACGTGGCCCGGCTCATCGAGGCGCGATGACCGGCAGCGCCGAGATGAGGCTCGACTCGATCGAGCGCGCGATAGCAGACATCAAGTCCGGCAAGGCCGTGATCGTCGTCGACGACGAGGACCGGGAGAACGAAGGCGATCTGATCTTCGCCGCCGAGCTGGCGACGCCCGAGTTGGTGTCGTTCATGGTGCGCTACACGTCGGGCTACATCTGCGTTCCGATCACCGAGGCGGACGCCGACCGCCTGGACCTGCCGCCGATGTACCGGGTGAACCAGGACCGCCGGGGCACGGCGTACACAGTCACCGTCGACGCGCGCGAGGGTGTCTCGACGGGCATCTCGGCAACCGACCGGGCGCTGACCATGCGTCTGTTGGCCAACCCCGACGCCGGCCCGGAGGACTTCGCCCGTCCTGGCCACGTCGTGCCGCTGCGCGCGAAGGCCGGCGGCGTACTGCGGCGGCCCGGTCACACCGAGGCCGCGGTCGACCTTGCGGCGCTCGCCGGCTTGCGCCCCGCCGGAGTGCTGTGCGAGATGGTCTCCGAGAAGGACCCTGCCGGCATGGCGCGGGTCGACGAGCTACGGGTCTTCGCCGACGAGCACGACCTGGCGTTGATCTCGATCGCAGACCTGATCGCCTACCGGCGGCGTTTCGACAAGCTCGTCGAGCGGGCCGCTTCCGCGCGCGTGCCACTCCGCTACGGGGAGTTCACCGCGGTCGGCTACCGCGCGTCCTACGACGAGCGTGAGCACGTCGCGTTCGTGTTCGGCGACATCGGCGACGGCGAGGACGTGCTCGTCCGGGTGCACTCGGAATGCCTGACGGGCGACGTGTTCGGATCGCTGCGGTGCGACTGCGGTCCTCAGCTGGACGCGGCGCTCGCTGCGGTGGCCCGGGAGGGACGTGGAGTAGTGCTGTACATCCGCGGGCACGAGGGCCGGGGCATCGGGTTGCTGCACAAGCTTCAGGCCTATCAGCTCCAGGACGCCGGCGCCGACACGCTGGACGCGAACCTCGAGCTGGGGCTGCCTGCTGACGCCCGCGACTACGGGACGGGCGCGCAGATCCTCTACGACCTGGGCGTGCGGACGATGCGGCTGCTCACGAACAACCCGGCCAAGCGCGCCGGCCTGGAAGGCTACGGGCTGCGCATCGTCGGGCGGGTGCCGCTGCCCGTGCACGCCAACCCCGAGAACCTGCGTTACCTGCAGACCAAGCGCGACCGCATGGGTCACGACCTCCAGCTCGAGGAGCCGACAGCATGAGCGGCGAGGGCGCCCCGGAATTGTCCACTGTGGACGGTGCCGCGCAGCTGCGGGTGGCCGTCGTTGCGGCGCAGTGGCATGCCACGGTGATGGGTGGCCTGCTCGACGGCGCCCGGCGGGCGCTGGCCGCTTCGGGCGTCGACGACGTGACCGAGGTCCGCGTGCCCGGCGCGTTCGAGCTGCCGGTGGCGGCGGCCCGCCTGGCGGCTGCGGGCTTCGATGCGATCGTCGCGCTCGGGGTGGTGATTCG
>JBPYES010000377.1:0-5025 GCA_051984825.1 Jatrophihabitantaceae bacterium | reverse complement strand
CAACGGCCAAGAAGGCGGATACCATCTGTGCCGAGATTGTGAAACTCGAGAAGGACGTCGCTGTCGTTATCAAGGCAAAGTCCGGATTCTTCTCGACTTCTAAGAGTCTGCCCAAGTTGAAGGCATTGTCGACGAAACTGCACGAGTTCGCCGTTGACTTGGACACGGCCAGCGCCGGGCCGTGAAAGCTGTCGGCCAAATGGCGGGCTGGTCAGCGCCGACTGCTGTGCGTCGCAGGGGTCACGGCGATGGCCGCCACGCCGGCCCTGCGCCGGTTCACGCCGGCAGTCCCTTCCGCCGAACTCGAACCGGCGACGTGAATCAGGGACTGGCGGATCGCGCGGAGATGCGCAGGTACGCCAGCACCGCTAGCACGCGGCGATGAATGCCCGGTTCCGTCTCGAGACCGAGCTTGGTGAACACGTTAGCCATGTGTGTCTCGACGGTTCGGATCGTGACCACGAGCCGGTCTGCGATCGCTTCGTTGGATCGTCCTTCGGCGACGAGCGCGAGGACATCTCGCTCGCGCGGCGTCAGGGATGCGAGCGGATCGCGTGATCGCAGCGTCCCGAGCACCGCCGCTACGACATCGGGGTCGATGACCGTTCCGCCGGCGGCTACCCGCCGCACGGCCTCATGCAATTCGGTGGGACGCGCGACGCGCTCTTTGAGTACATAGCCGACGCCGGAGACCGAACCGTTCAGCAGGTCGATGGCATGTCGCGTCTCGACGTATTGCGAGAGGATGAGCACGCCGAGGTCGGGGCGGCTGGCTTTCAGCTCGACGGCTGCGTGCAGTCCCTCGGTCGTGTGCGTGGGCGGCATTCGTACATCCATGACGACGACATCCGCGTTGAGGCTGCGCACCGCGTCGGCCAGGCCGACTGCGTCCGCACGTTGGCCGACGACCTCGAAGCCGCCCGCAGCAAGCAATTGCGCGATGCCCTCGCGGACCAGGAGCGCATCATCGACCACAATCACGCGCATGGCAGCTCGGCAAGGACGCTCGTGCAACCTGCGGAACTGGTGATCCAGATGCGCCCGCCGATGGAATCGACCCGGTCGACGAGCCCCTCCAGTCCCGATCCGGGCGCGACCGTGGCGCCACCGATACCGTTGTCGGTGACTTCGATCCGCAGCCGGCTGTCCGCCCGGTCCGCTCGCACGTCGATCCGCTCCGCGTTCGAGTGCCGCGCCGCGTTGGTGAGAGCCTCTGCGACGACGTAGTAGGCGGCGACGCCGGTGGACTCCGAGATGCCTCCGTCGAGACGCACGGCGAGGCGCACCGGGATCGGCGAGCGTTCGGCGAGCGATTCGAGGGCACCGCTGAGGCCGACCTCGCCGAGGAGCGTCGGGTGCAGGCCCCGCGCCAGCTCCCGTAGCTCGCGGATGGCACTCTCCAGCTCGCTCGCCGCAGCGGTAACCATCGTCCGGCTGGCAGGGTCAGCGCCCTCCATGCGCGTCTCGAGCATGCGCAGCGACATGGCGACTGCCAGCATCTGCTGCTGGGCCCCGTCGTGGAGGTTGCGTTCCACCCGGCGCCGCTCCCGATCGGCCGCCTCGACGATGCGCTGCCGGGACCGGAGCAGTGCCGCGTGATCGGCGCGCAGCTGCGCCGTCAGGCGCTCGCGGTCGACGGCCATCGCGACCACGCGGCCGGCCGCCCGGACGAGCTCGCGATCTCCGATCGCCTCGACGTCGTACGTAATCGCGCCCACCCGTTCGCCCGCGAGATCGATGTGCGACACCCCGCGGTTATCCTCGGCGACCGGCGTGGCTAGCGGCCGCCCGTCGGCATCGATGTACTCCCCTCGATCTGGAACCCAGAACGCGAGGCGCAGGGACGGGTCGCCCAGCGTGTCGGCCAGCGCCCTCTCCAGGCTCGGCCGGGCGTGCTCCTCGATACCGAACCAGGCACCCAACTCCTCCACCTCGGCGGTGCGCGCGAAGCCGCCGCGCATGAGCGACCAGCCGAATGCGATGGGGATCAGCGCAGCTACCGTCAGCTGGATGACGTAGCTGGTGATCTGGCTCCAGTCGAAGGCCGGCGCGAAGACGGGCAGGGCCAGCGCCTCGAAGAGAACCGCAGCTATCGCGTAGAGGTACAGCGGGACAAGAACGCGCCGCTGCGCGACAGTCGCGGCACGGAGACGACCGACGAGCAGGACGGCAGTACAGGTCATAACGACGATGCCGGCTCCGGATTGCACCCACGCACCGGTGTGCCGGAGCCCCGGCCGGTGGGCGATCTGCAATATGTCATAGGGAGCCGGATAGTCCGCAAACAGGTAGCGCGGGGCTTGCAGGATCAGCGCGGTGAAGTACGCCGCCACGACCAGCGCGATCTCGAGACGAGTGGTCAGCCGCCCAGATGGAAATCCCACCAGCAGGTGCACCGCCAACGCGAGAGGTAGCGTGGCGACCACCGCGCCGATAGCGAAGAGTGCGGGCTGCGTCGCGTTGTAGAAGCCGGTCGCCAACCAGGCGACACCGCCGATCGTCAGCAACGCGCCCACGTCGCTGCTGGAGCGGCGTAGCCAAGCCAGGACGCCTGCGCCGACGTAGATCGCGCCTACCAGCGGGATCAGCAGCCACACCCAAGTCGGGAGCGGCTCGGAAAGGACGGCGAGCAGCTCGACCCCGCCGAGCAGCGCCGCAGTTCCGGCGAGCGTCAGGACCGCATACTGCAGGGTTCGGCGACGGGGCACCTCCCGCCGGGTTGGCGACGGCGCGGCGTCCCTAGGGCGTCTCCCATTTCCTCCCACCGGGACGAAGTATGGCACCGGAACGCGCCAGACAGCCGGGGATTCACCTACACGTCAGGCGGAATTCCGCACGATTCGGCAGTTGTCCGACACGAATTCAGGCGCGCTGATCTCGTCGACGGATCGATCGACGAATTGCGTGAAGCACATGAAGCGATCAACGCGCGTGCGACGCGGTTGCCAGTCATGATGCGGCGTAGGGCTCCGCGTCGCCTGCAGCCGGCTCGGTTGTGTATGGCAGCAGAGACGATCGGCCCGTGACCAGACATGCGATAGTTGCGCGAAAGTGCCTTCCGCCGCGCTGAGCCTCAGAGCTTGACAACCCTGATTCTTCGTGCGCGGAAGGCACTTCCTCGTGATCAACGCGCCGCGATCGACCGCCTGTTTACGGATTTAGGCCTAGGGCGAGAGCGCGGCGCAGAACCCGGCGAGGTTCACTGCGCTGCCCCAGTCGGGCGTGACTGTGAAATCTGGGAAGCCATGAGCGGCGAAGTCCACCCGGCCGGCGCTATGGAAGACGCTGCCGTCGGGTAGCGGAACCCTTTCGACAACGCCGTCCGCATGTAGCTGTGTGATATTGCCACTGCTGTCGAAGAGGGCCACGAGGGTGACTGTGTACGGGAGGCCAGTCAGCGACTTCCCATTCGCGGTGAACGCGTCCTGCTCCTTGGCGAGGGCACTTTCCCTGATCAGCGTCCCGCTCTGATCGAAGAAGAACCTGTCGGTCTCGCTCACCGTAAAATCGACCGCGATCGGGAACGAGCAGGCGCCAGTCAGCACAGCCGTCGAGGATGTTGTCTTCTGCGTGATAACCGGTTGATCCGCGCTTGCCATAGGCGCGAAGACGACGGCTAGGCTGATCGCAGCGCCGAAGACGACAACGGACGACGTCAACCGCTTCATCTAATCCTCACCTCCAGAGGTAGCGATCACTAATGTCGCCGCAGCAGCTACCGATACGACGGGCCATAGCCAGAGTCGTGCACCCCGTAACCTTGCTCTCATAACGTCATCCACTCCTTAGCACTGTTCGACGCTGGTTCGGCAACAGATCAGGCTGGCGGTAGTCGCCAGCTCCGCTGATCCAAATTCGACGTTCTTTGCGCCCAGAGCGGGCCACGATGCATTCCGCCGGACGCAATTTCGACCCTTCTATCGCTGCCCGAGGGTGCGAAGGCCCGGGTACGATCCTGTGGCCGATGAACCACCCCGGCAAGCTTTTACACGATCCCGTAAATGTGCTGGCAGGTGCTGCGGGATCGGCGCTTACGCGCTGAGCAGGTCGACCAGTTCGTGCCCGCGGGAGGTGCGGCTGACCCAGACCGACTTGCCGTGCCGCTCTCGCAAGATCAGGCCGGTGGCCTCGAGGTGGTCGCAGTGATAACTGGTCACGCGCGGGCTACACCCGACCGCGGCAGCCAGCTGCCCCATGCTGACCGGCCCGTGCGCCGTGCGCAGCACCTGGGCCCGCATGCGGCCCAGCATCCGACACAACGGATCCCCACTCACATCGATCGGAGCCGCGCCACGCTCGGCCAGAACCGCCTGCCCCGGCACCGGGTACGCGATATAGAACACATCGGGCACTTCCTGCAGGTCAAAGCCGATCCGGCCCGCTGGACCAGCGATCGTCGGCACCAGCACCAGCCGCCGCCCGGCGAGGTCGTCCGTGACCTCGTGGGTGGACGGCACCCAGAATTCGCCGTCCTCGTAGTGCATCCGCGGGTGCAGAGTATTCAACAGCACGTCGGTGCAGCCCCGCACCACGGCCGCTCCGACACGGCGCGCCTCCAGGTCGAGTAGCGGCTGGGCGCGTCGCCATCTCGGCGCCACGGTCGACCAGGCGTCCATCGTTGCCGAGGCATAGGAGTCCAACCAGCGGCGTGGCAGCTCGGCCGCCGGGCGCCACGGCGGCGGTAGCTCGGGCCCGTACGTGCGCGTCAAGTCCCGGACCACAGCATCATCGGGTAAATCGCGTAGTCGCTGCACCTGCTCGTCCACCGACACGTCAACGGACGGCGGAATCGGCGTCGCCGCGACGTCAGGAAGTACGCGCTGCGCCGAGGCGAGCACCGGAGCCAGCGCCACGCGCCCGGATGGGCACACCGAGGCTCGCGCAGCGCGTGCCGTTCGCCCGACCGCAGACGACGAAGATCGAGCGGTCAACAACAAGACCAGCGACAAGTGCGGCGCCTTTACCAGCGTCAGGTTCACCGCACCGGGATCCCCGAGCCGCAGCCGGTACCGGTACCGCCCATCA
>JBPYES010000376.1:0-4528 GCA_051984825.1 Jatrophihabitantaceae bacterium | reverse complement strand
AATCGCGCAGCGGCAGTTTCTCTTTGGCGTACGACTTCATTTCACGGACGCCGATATTCGGGCGCGGCTTTCTCACATTCTTGCCGGCGTATCGCATTCTTGATGATCAATATTTAGGTTTGCTGATTGAAACAGGCGTCGTGGGTCTGGCCGCATATCTGGGGCTACTCGTGAGCGGCGTCGTTGGAGGATTGCGGGTGCGTCGTACCGCGAATCAGATCGACGGCCTACTGGGAGTGTCACTTGCGGCATCCGTCGCATCAGCGCTCGCGAGCTTTGCCCTGTTTGACGCCTTCTCGTTCCCGATGGCCGCCAGTTTGAGCTTCCTGATCCTGGGCTGCGTCGGAGCGCTGCGCCGCCTCGCGCGCACGCCTTCGGCAGCAGACATTCGCAGGGAAATGCCTAGCCGCGCCTGATATCCGCTCGCGGTAAGGCCGACATGCTGGGGAGCCACGCGCCGTTATCTGAACGTGATCAGCGCGTCCAGCCCAGATGAATACCCGATGAAGCGCTCGACAGAAGAATTCCTGGCCGGTACGGTTCCCGCGACGCATACACCTCAATGCGGGGGGTGGAGGCGCTCACCGTGCAAGATTCGCACCGAGCTCGACGTAGTCATGCCCGGCGCACGAAGCCAGCACACGCTTGGCGACGGTCGCACAAGACTCCGGCCGTCGCGGCCGTCGTCGTGGTGGCCACAGGCTTGGCGGTACTGGTGGGGTGCGCCGCTGCCGGAGCGTTCACCCACCGGTCCGCGCATGACAGGCCGTACGCGTCTTCGTCGCCATGGTGGCACCACCGGCAGCATTACGCGACACACCAACCGTCCCCGAGTGCGAGCGCTCCGACGACGTCTGCATCGAGCAGCCCCACCAGTCACCCGACATCACCCGCATCGACGCCGGCGACATCGACGGCTCCGACGTCGACCACGCCTCCGCCCACGCCGGCGTCCACCCCACCGCAGCCACCGGCCACTACGCCGTCGACGGCGTTCTACGCGCCGGGCGAGGCATACAACGCCACGAACACCGGCTACACAGGCGACGGGCTCGCCGCCTCGGATCTGACCGCGGTCTCAGGGTCGGTCACCTATGGCACGGCGTACAACGGGCAGACGATCAGCGGGAAGGCGTACTCGGGCACCGTGACGATCACCGGGTCGAACATCACGGTTAAGGATTGCTCGCTGACGTACAGCGGTTCGAGGGCGTTCGGCTTCGACATCTACGGGACGAACAACCGCGTCGACCATTGCACGGTGACGACGCCGACGGCGACAGGTGAGATGTACGAGGACATCATGATCGAACCTGGCTCGACCGGTGCGCAGGCGACCTACAACGACCTGTCGCGGGGCGAGAACCTGCTCACCACCTACGGCGCGTCGCCGATCATCGCGAACAACTACATGCACGGCTCGTGCGGCTGCGGCGACCCGGACGGGATCGAGCTGTACGGCGGCTCGAACGTCACGATCCAGAACAACCGGATCGACTACGACGGCCTGTACGAGGCTCCGATCAACATCGCGCCCTGGTCGAACTACAAGGTCCAGGGCGCGCTGATCAAGGGCAACTTCCTCGACCGCGGCCAGTCGGTGATCCTGATCGACAACCAGAACACGTCGTGCTCGGGGGCGACCGGGAACTGCGTCAACGGTGTGCAGGTGATCGACAACGCGTTCGGCGGGCACCAATGCCCCAGCTCGAACCCGCAGTGCTTCTACATCTACCACCCGAGCTTGAATCAGCAGGGGCGGCCCTTCGTGCAGACCGAGGCCGGCCTGACCGCGAACCCGAACGCCGTGCTGTGGCCCACCACCGGGGCGGACGTCAACAAGTGGGAGGAAAACAGCGACCTCACCCCCGACAAGGACGGGCAGGTCGTCATCCCCACCTGACCAGGACACGCAATAGGCAGCGCGCGTTGATCGGTTGAACGCGTTCCAGCAGCCCTATTTGCGAGCTGGGTCGGCGCGGTGACCCTCGGCCGCCTGCTGCCCTCGCTGGCCTTCGCCGCGTCGAGGTCGCGGGCAGCAGGTGATCGACATACGCGAGTCCGCCGCGACTTAGTGGGCGAGGTCGTCCAGCTCGCGTGCGAGATTCCCCTGGTTGCGGGCCGGAGGTGGGATCCGGTTTCCGATCCGATGACCCCTATCACCGATCAATATAGGAATCCAGTTTGAGTCTTGCGCTTGCGAGACAATCCGCAGTCACTTGAGTACACTACGTGCGATGTGTTTTGCGCATCCCGGTCAATAGTGACCAGCCGTCCCCCGTTGCCTCGGAAATTGTCACGCCACTGAAGTTGGCTTGGCTCCGACCGCTGGACCAGGTCGACAACGTGGCGAAGGCCTGCGCTGCGCCTTAGGTCGGTCGCATGGTTCGCGGGGGACGTCTACGACTGGCGCCGTTGCGCGCGTTCGTCCTTGGCGTGCGTCCCTGGGCATTGGCCCAAGTGAGGTGTCGCGTCATGAGTAACCAGCTCTAACACCACCGGTTGGTTGAGGGCAGCCTGCACCGCTGCATAGGTGCCGGGCCGAGATCGGTCGCGTCTGCTCACGGGACCCGTTCGGGACATTAGCTGCCGATCGGGGTATTCAGCCTGCCCGCCGACGTGGCCCAACGCGAAATGGTGACCACGAACAGGAGTAGTGATGAAGCACGTAACGCGATTAGGCCCCCGTCTGACACTGACCATCATTGGATGCGGGGTACTCCTGAGCGGAATTGCTGTCGCCGCCGGAACGGCTGTGACGCTAAATGGCGGCGATACGGCGGCACTGTCCTGCGCCGGCGCGTCGCTGTCCATCCAGACGGCCAACAAGACGTCGGCGAACGTCAGCTGCGTACCCAGCTCGACGCCGACTCCCCCGACCACACCACCGCCTACGACGCCGCCCCCACCGCCGGGCACCTTCGCGCCTGGTGAGAACGTGCACGCCAGCAACACGGGCTACGCAGGCGACGGGCTCACCGCAGCCAACCTCACCCCCGTGTCCGGGTCGGTCACCTACGGCAGCGCGTTCAATGGGCAGACGATCTCCGGCAAGGCGTACTCGGACACGATCAACCTGACCGGCTCGAACATCACGGTCAAGGACTGTTCGTTGACCTATAGCGGGAGGAACGCGTTCGGGTTCAACATCTACGGGACGAACAACCACGTCGATCACTGCACGGTCACCTCCCCGGCCGGCGGAGAGATGTACGAGCCGATGTTCATCCAGCCGGGCTCGACAGGCGCCCAGGTCACCTACGACGACATCTCGCGCGGCGAGAACCTGATCACCACCTACGGCGCGAGTCCCATGATCGCGAACGACTACCTGCACGACTCGTGCGGCTGCGGCGACCCGGACGGTATCGAGCTGTACGGCGGCAGCAACGTCACGATCCAGAACAACCGGATCGACTACGGCGGGATGTATGAGGCGCCGATCAACATCGCGCCCTGGTCGAACTACAAGGTCCAGGGCGCGCTAATCCAGGGCAACTACCTCGACCACGGCCAGTCGATCATGATCATCGACAACCAGAACACGTCGTGCTCGACAAGTGGTAGCCCGGGGACCGGCACCTGCCTGAACGACGTGGTCGTGGAGCGCAACGCGATGGGCGGCCATCAATGCCCGTCGAGCAACTCCCAGTGCTTCCACACATTCCACGCCACGCTGAACGACGAGAATCGGCCGTTCGTGCAGACCGACGCCCAGGAGGCAGCGAACCCGAACGCGGTCGAGTGGCCGACCACGGGCGACAACGTGAATCGGTGGGAGGAGTCCGCCGACATCGAGACGGCGAGCACACCGAAGGACGGCGATGTCGCCATCCCCGGCGGCAACTAGAGCCGCAGGCAGCGCTCGCAACATCTGAACGACGACACCCGCAATCCGTCACGGCAGGCTGATCAGCGCTGTGGTCGCGTGGCGGCCGCCTGCGCGAGGGCGCGGCTCGCGCCCTCGCGCAGCGCGGGCTCGTCAGAGCAAGGATTCCAGCTCTTGTACTGCCACTGCACCGTTTCCGTACGCTGCGATGATCTCCGCCATTGACCTCGCCCGCTGCCTGAATCGCTCGTCACTCAAGACGCACTGGACAGCGTCGCGGATGAGATCGGCTGATGCCGTGGGTGATCGCTCGATGCCAAGCCCGAGCGTGGCGACCCTTTCGGCATTGAGAGGCTGCTCCCGCGCCATCGGCATACATACCATCGGGACGCCTGAGGCCAGCGCGGCCATCACGGTGCTCAGGCCGGCATGAGTCACCACTACCTCGGTGCGGGGCAGAACCTCACGGTGCGATATCCAATCGACGATCGACGCGTTGGGCGGCGGCGAGAGGCCGTCGATCGGAACGCCCCCTAGGGTGCACACCACCTCGAGGTCAAGGTCAGCAAGAGCATCCAGAATCCGCTGCAGAAGGTCACGCTGTCGCATCGCGGTGGTGCTCAAGCTTACGAGCACCGTGCCGCCCCCGGGTTGCCGGGCAGACGCGACAGGTTCGTCGAGGATGGGTCCGACGTAGCG
>JBPYES010000375.1:0-4321 GCA_051984825.1 Jatrophihabitantaceae bacterium | reverse complement strand
GTGGTGCCCGGTTCGGCGTGCGTCCCGGAGTCGCGGAACCGGTGCGGTCCCAGGCGCAGGGCCACCGCGACGTGCGCGAACGTTTCGACGTTGGACAGCAGCGTGCCGTGCTGGGTGAGGTGATCGCGCCGGCCGGGCGGCAACGCCGGGCCACCGTCCAGCCCGCGCTGCAGCGCACGGGCCTCGCCGCCGACGAAGCCTCCCGCCACCTGCTCGACACGGACGTGCGCACAATCGCGGCGATCGCCGATCGCATGCAGCACCGCGCGCGCCGCCGCCTGGTCGTGTACCGCGACCGTCATGTGCCGTGCGCCCAGCGCCGTGGCCACGGCGAGCGCGCCGTCGAGGACGAGGTGCGGGGCACGGCACAGCAGCGTGCGGTCCTTGAAGCTGGCCGGTTCGCTCTCGCTGCCATTGACGATCACCGTGCCGTGACCCTGGGGCATCGCGCGCAGCTTGGCGGCAAGCGGGAAGCCGGCACCGCCACGTCCGGTGAGCGCGATGTCCTCGAGCAGGGTCGTCAGCCGGACACGGTCGGCGTACGGCAGGGGTCCATGCGCGGCGAGATGCGCCGCGTGGTCGACGGTGCCGTACCGGTCGAGGCCGGCGAGAAGCCGAGGTGTGCCGATCGTCCAGGTCCCGGTCGGGACAGCGGCGAGGGTCGCGGTCATCGCATGGCTCCCAGGACCACGCCGCGGCGGGCCTGCCCGCCCAGCCGTACCGCCACCGAGCCCAGCACTGCGAGCAGGCACAGCACCCAGAGCGTGCGCACCCACGGCAACCCCGCGTCGGTGCCCGCGTTGAGCCCGTGCAGCATCGCGAGTCCCCAAGCGCCGTACGCCAGGGTATGGACGTACCGCCAGACACGGGCACCGCGCGCAGACGCGGCGAGACGCCCTCGGGCCAAGCCCAGTGCGGCCACGAGCAGGATCGTGTACGCGGCGATGGAGCCGAGCGCGACCGCGTTCGGGCGGTACGCCGACGCGAACGGCACGAGCGCGCCGTAGACGCCGACGCCGGCCTTCCGGTCGGCCAGGATCGTGCCGACGTGCAGCACGATCAGCCCCAGGCCGAGCCCGGCGGCGGCGCGGTGCGTGTACTGCGCCACGACCCGGGTTGCGGCCGAATGAATCTTCACGGAGGCCAGCGCGCCGAGGGACGTCGACAGTGTGAGCACGATCAGCGCGGCAAGGCCGGCGCCCCGGGCGGTGTACCAGAGCGTCATCATGCCGCCACCTGCTGCGTGACGGACGGCCAGCCCGGCGTCGTGTGCACCGCGCCGTCCACGCCGACCAGGCGAGCGGCAAGGCGGCGTTCGGTGAGCCAATCGACAGCGTGCTCGCCCAGGACGAGGGACGCGGTGCTAGCAGTATTCGCAGTGAGCGCCGACGGTGCATGCACTGACGCGGTGCGCCACGGCCCGTCGACCGGTACGCCGGTGCGCGGGTCCACGATGTGGTGGACGTTCTTTCCGCCGCGCCGCCAGCGCCGCAGCGTCGTCGTCGATGTCGCGAGCCCGCCGTGCGACAGCACGACGACGTGCCCCGGACCGCCCTCGTGCTCGGCGACGTGGATCGGCCACCCGCTCGGAGAGATGCCGGCCGTCGCGATGTCGCCGCCGAGTTCGACAAGCACGCCGGTGCCGTACCGGCGGTATAGCGCCCGGGCGGCATGGTCGGCCGTGTACGCCTTTGCGGTCGCTCCGAGGTCGAGCGCCGTACCCGGGGGTACGGTCAGGAGTCCGGCCTCGCGATGTAGCCGAACGTCCTGCCAGTTACGAGTGGCTGCGCGCGGTATGACGGCCGAATCGTCCGCGGGGATCTCGGCGATGTCGCGGTCATAGCCGATGCGGCACATCGCGACGCCGACAGTCGGATCGACGGCGCCCGACGTGTACGCCGCCGTGTCGAGGGCCGCTTGGACGAGATCGGTGAGCATCCGGGGGATCGCCACCGGCCGTCCCGCGTTGGCATTCGCGATCGACAGCGACGAGTCGGCGCGAAACCGGCTCGCGAGCCGGTCGACGCGATCGAGCAGCGTGTCGAGATATGCGGCGGCGTCGGGGAGCACGGCGACATCGGTCACCGCGAGCCGAACCGTGCAGCTCCACGCCCGGGTCACGTGCACGTGGGCGGTCATGACCCGTTGCTCCCGCCGACCGTAGCCTGCGCCTGACTGCCGGACGAGACTCCGGTGCTGGTGTTGTCGTCACTCGAGGAGCCCGAGCCCTGGCTCGACGAGCCGGAACCGGACGAGCCGGAACCGGACGAGCCGGAGCTCGAATCGTCCGAGCTGCTGGTCGACGTCGAGTTCGTCTGGGTCGCGGCCGCGGAGTGACCCACCGCGGTCACGAGCGTCACCGTCAGGGCAATCACGCCCGCGGTGACCCCGCTCGCGACGAGCGCGGCGCGGTGCAGGATGCGCCGGGTGCGAGGTTGCGTCGTCATAGCTACGACGATCCCGTCGCGCGGCTCAGCCCGGCCTCAGCCCGACGTCAAGCTGGTCCTAAGCCGACTTAGGTGGTTGCTGGGGCGGCAGGGGCGGGCTCAGGGTGCGCAGTTCCACTGTGACGGCGGCGCCGCCTGCCGCCGAGCGGCCCACCCGCATCGAGCCGCCCGACGCTTCGGCGCAGCGGCGCGCGATGTCGAGGCCGAGGCCGGATGAGCCGCGGTCGCTGCGTCCGCGTACCCCGGCACCGTCGGGCAGGCCCGGGCCGGCGTCTGCGACGACGAGCACCGCCGCACCGTCCGCCGTGGACAGTGAGACCTCGAACGGGGAGCCCTCCGGGGTGTGCGCGATGACGTTCTCGAGCAGCGCGTCGACGGCGGCGGCGAGGTCCTCGGGCGAGGCGCGCACGAACACCGGCACCTCCGGAAGCGACACCGACCGGGCCCGCTCCTGCTCGTCGGCCAGCGCAGACCAGAACGCGACCCGATCTGCGACGACGGCTGTCGCATCTGCCGACGGCATGCGTCCTTCGCGCTGCGGCCGGCGTGCGGCCCGGATGATCGCGGTGAGCGTGCGCTCCAGGGCAGTGACGTGCTCGCCGATGCGGCTTGCCTCGTCCGGCGAGCGCAGCGTCTCGGCGTCCAGGCGCAACGCGGTCAGCGGGGTGCGCAGCCGGTGCGACAGGTCGGCGACGGTCTCGCGTTCCTCGGCGATCAGCTGGTCGATGCGATCGGCCAGCTGGTTCAGCGCAGTGCCCACCTCGGCCACCTCACGTGGCCCGGACGTCGGGGCCCTGGCGGTGATGTCGCCTGAGGAGAGCTGGTGCGCGGTCTGCGCGGTGCGCGTGAGCGGGCGCACGATCCGCCGGGTCACGAGCTCGCCGCCGACGATGCCGATCATCAGTAGCCCGACGCTTCCGGCGGCGAGCAGCACATACCACTGGCTCGCGCCGTCCTGCAGTGAGCTGTTGGACGCGAAGACCTGCACCTGATACGCGCCCTCGTCAGCGGGCACCGCAACCTCTGCGGTCTTGCCACCCGGCACGGAGTACACCTGCGGATCCTCGTGCGACGGGCCGGCGCCACCCCCCGGGCCGTGGTCGTCGGACCCGCCCGGGTGCGGTGGCGGCGAGTCTGGTGGCGGCGCTCCGTGCGGCGGAGGCTTGCCGAGGACGCGCTGCTGCGGCGTCGTCACCGACGCGGAGCGGTCGGCCGTCTGCGTCAGCCCGGTGAGGTAGCTGCTGATCGCCGCGTCGGACGGCTGGCCGGCGCGCAGGAACGCGGCGATCGCTGCGGCCTCATCGCGGATCGACCGTTCGCTGCGCTGCTCCACCGCGGAGCGCACCAGCAGCGCGATCGGGATCGCAAAGGCCAGCACGACGAGCAGGGTGACCCCGGCGACGAGCAGCAAGATACGCCGGCGCACTGTTTACACCCCGCCTGTGCGGATCCGAGTCCGCACCGCTCGCTGCGCTCGGGCGCTCATCCCGCTTACCCCTCGGGGGCGACGAGCCGGACGCCGACGCCACGGACGCTGTGCAGGTAGCGCGGCTGCCTTGCCGACTCGCCGAGCTTGCGGCGCAGCCACGACAGGTGGACGTCGACGGTCCGGTCCGAGCCACCCCAGGCCAGCTGCCACACCTCGGCCAGCAAATCGCGCTTCGTGACGACCTCGCCGGGCCGCCGGGCGAGCGCGAGCAGCAGGTCGAACTCCTTGCGCGCCAGTTCGACCGGCATACCGTCGACGGTGACTTCGCGGCTGCGCGCATCAATGTGCAGTCCGCCTAGAACAATCGGCGCTTCGCCCGCGCCGTCGTCCCCGCGTCCCGTACGCCGCAGTACGGCCCGGATGCGGGCGTTGAGCTGCGCAGCGC
>JBPYES010000374.1:0-5172 GCA_051984825.1 Jatrophihabitantaceae bacterium | reverse complement strand
CCTCGATGTTGGCGGGCGTGTACCACACGCCGGTGCTCATCTCGAAGTCCTCGCCCGCGTTCAGGGACGTCGCCGTGGAGTGTGTGGCGCCGAAGTCGGACTGGACGTAGCCCGTGAAGCCCCACTGATCGCGCAGCACGGTGTCCAGCGTGTACGCGTCGTCGCAGGCATGAGTGTCGCCGATCAGGTTGTACGAGCACATGACCGAGTCGACGTCGCCGTCCTTGACGGCCATCTCGAACGGTGTCAGGTACAGCTCGTGAAGGGTGCGGTCGTCGACCTGCACGTGGACAGTCGTCCGGTTCCGCTCCTGGTCGTTGAGCACGTAGTGCTTCGCCATCGCGATGACGCCGTTGCTCTGGATGGCCTTGATCTCACTGGCCGCCATCGTGCCCGCCAGCAATGGGTCTTCGCCGAGGTACTCGAAGTTGCGGCCACCTTCACCGACCCGGGCCATGTCCATGCCCGGCCCCTCAATCTCGTCCAGGCCCAGCGTGCGTGCTTCGCCTGCCATCAGGTCGCCGTACTGGGATGCGAGTGATGGGTCGAAACTCGCCGCGAGGCCGAGCGAATCGGGCAGGGCTGTTGCCTTGTCGGTCGGCGAACAGTCGCCCTGGCCTATGCCGACCGGCCCGTTGGTGATCCGGAAGGTTGGTATGTCCAGTTCGGGGATACCCGGAACGTGTCGCCCGCTGCTCCCACACTGCGGCAGCTCGGGGATCGGGCCGGGCTGCCCGTGAAGCTGCTCGATCTTCTGGTCCAGCGTCATAGCTGACACCAGCAGCTCCGCGCGTGCCTGCGGCGACAGCGACGTGTTCATCCAGGGCAGCTGGTCCGCCGCCGCAGGCAGGGTTCGCACCCCGACGAGTGCCGCGGCAACGAGGCTCGCACACAGCCAGCCGTGGACCATCCTCATGCGTCTCATCGCATCTCCTGGTGATGTGTGCGGCTTCGTCTCATCGGGCGGGGATGACGAGCCGAAGAACTGTCCAGTCGCGGCGGGTAGGTATGCAGGTCGCGACGTACGCGACCTGCATGTACAGCTACCTCGGTTGGTCACTTTCGACCGTGTGGAGCGTTGCGCCCGATTGCGGAAGTTACGCTCGTTCTATACGCAGCGCAACCGTTTGCCACAAGATTTGCCACCGGTCCCGGCCACCAGGTCCGCATCGCCGAGGCCGAACGGGCGCTGCCGGTCGCGGCGCCCGTCAGTCGGCGGGCGGCGGGGCCGAGTGCCCGGCGAACGACGCGCCGCGGCGCACGATGGCCGCGACGAGCCCCGCCACCACCGCTAGCCCGAGCAGGGCGATGCCCACGCCGAGCGCAAGATGCTGTAGGTGCCGGTCCGCCGGCGGCTGCGGCGGCACCGCGGCGATGGGTTGGCCCTCGGCCGTTGGGGGCGGGCCGGCCGCGTCGTCGCGGACCGCGGTGACAGCTAGGTAGGGATTCACGATGCCGTACCCGTACGCGGGACTGGGCACCGTGAAGCCGGGCGGCGCGTCGGCCGTCGCCTCGATGCGCGACACGACCTCTGCGGCGGTCAGCCGGGGATGGGCGGCGAGGACGAGCGCCGCGGTGCCCGTGACCACCGGCGTGGCGTAGCTGGTGCCCTGCTGGTTGGCCAGGTAGGTGCCCTTCGGCATGGGCAGTTCCACGCCGTTGCCCGGAGCGGCGATGTTGATGTAGCTGCCCTGGGTCGATATCCCGGACACGTCGTCGTTTTGGTCGGTCATCGACACTGCCAGGACGTTGGGATAGCTGTTCGAGTACGCGGCGGGATACGCCGGCAGGTTGGTCGTCGAGCCGTCGTTGCCGCCGGCGGCGACAATGACGATGTTGGCGCGCGCCGCGGCTGCGACCGCCTGTTCCAGGTCCGGGGTGGCGACCGGTGTGGTGATCGAGATGTTGATGACCCGGGCGTGTGCGGCGACCGCGGCATCGATCGCTTCGGCGATGTGATTGGTGCCTTGCTGCTCTTCGCCTTGTTGCTCCTTGATCGGCATGATCGTCACGCCCGGCGCCACCCCGGTGAAGTAGACGCCGTTGACCGGGGGCGCGGCGATGATGCCGGTGACGGCACTGCCGTGGAAGAAGCAGTCGCGAGTGTCGGTGCGCCCGAATGCACCTGAGACGTTCACGCCCGGCCGGACCTTGATCTGGCTCAACTGTCGCGGATCGCCGTCGAAGCCGCTGTCGATCACGGCGACCAGCACGCCCGTGCCGTCGGTGATCGGCCAGACCTGCTGGACGTTGAGCCGCTTCAGCTCCCAGGGCTGGGTCGGCTGCGTCCGCTGCTCGGTGGTGCCGGTCTTGACCTTGCAGTCCGGCGGAGGGTCGGCGCCTGCGTGCGGCGCGGCGACTACCGCTGTGGCGACCAGCAACGCCGCGATGGCCGTGCCGGCACCAAGGGCTCTCATAGCGGGCCTAGCTTCTCAGATTCCCCGTCCGGGGGTTACTACCGCACGCCCGTGCGCGGTGATCGCTGCGGTGTCCCTTGGCGCTGACTCGCGCTGCTCAGTCCGCAGTCGGCTTCGGAGCCTGGGTGTTGGGCTTGTGGTCGACGTCAGCCGGTGGCACGGGCGCCTGCTCGATCGCCTCGGCCTTGTGCGCGTCACGCGCCGCGTCGTCGTCGTTCATGCCCTTCATCTCGGTCTTGAATATGCGCAGGGACTTGCCCACCGAGCGAGCCATGTCGGGCAGTTGCTTCCACCCGAAGAACAGGACGGCGGCGATGATCAGCAGCGGAATCAAATGTCCCGGCGACAGAATTTCCATGACCGCCCGCTCCTAACTGAGTCAGCCTTCGGCGTAGGCCTGCGTACGGCTAAGAGGGTACGCCAGCCGGCGCGGCATACGGCCGCAGTGCCGCCGCAAGATCGTTGTTCACCCGAGCGTTGACCAGCGTTCCCTCCGGCCGGTGGTGGGTCGAGAGAACTTCGCCGGCCCGATGAATACGGGCCACGAGGTCGCCGCGTGTGTACGGGATCAGCGCGGTGACCTCGACGTCCGGGCGCGGCAGCCGCTCGTCGATCACAGCCTGCAGCTTGTCGATACCCGCGCCGGTGTGCGCCGAGACGAGCAGCGCGTCAGGGGCAAGCCGGCGCAGGCGGGCGAGCATGTCGGGATGGGCGGCGTCGATCTTGTTGAAGACGAGCTGTTCCGGGACGTCGAGCGCCCCGATTTCGGCGAATACCTCGCGAACCGCCCGAATTTGCGCTTCCGGATCGGGGTCGGCCGCGTCCACGACGTGCAGGATCAGGTCGGCGTCGGCGACTTCCTCCAGCGTCGACCGGAATGCCTCGACGAGCTGGTGCGGGAGGTGCCGCACGAACCCGACCGTGTCCGCCAGCGTGTAGACGCGCGCGTCGGCGGTCTCGCAGCGCCGCACGGTCGGGTCCAGGGTCGCGAAGAGCGCATTCTCGACGAGCACGCCCGCCCCGGTGAGCCGGTTGAGCAACGACGACTTGCCGGCGTTGGTGTAGCCGGAGATCACCACGGCGGGAATGCGCCGCTCAACGCGCTGCGCCCGCTTGGCGTCGCGGGACGTCCTCATGCGGCTGATCTGGTTGCGCAGCTTGGCCATCCGCGCGGTGATCCGCCGGCGGTCGATTTCGAGCTTGGTCTCCCCGGGGCCGCGACCGCCGATCCCGAGGCCGCCGGCAGCACGCCCGCCGACCTGCCGGGACAGCGACTCACCCCAGCCCCGCAGCCGTGGCAACAGATACTGCATCTGGGCCAGCTCGACCTGAGCCTTGCCCTCCTTGGACCGGGCGTGCTGCGCGAAGATGTCGAGGATCAGCGCGGTGCGGTCGACGACCTTGACCTTGACGACATCTTCGAGCTGGCGCAGCTGACCGGGCGTCAGTTCGCCGTCGCAGATCACCGTGTCGGCCCCATGGGCGGTGACGATGTCGCGCACCTGCTTGGCCTTGCCGGAGCCGATGTAGGTGGCCGGATCGGGGCGGTCACGGCGCTGGATCAGTCCTTCCAGGACGTTCGATCCGGCCGTCTCCGCCAGCCGGGCCAGCTCGTGGAGCGAGTTCTCCGCCTCGACGAGGGTGCCGGTGGTCCACACTCCGACGAGTACCACCCGCTCCAGGCGGAGCTGCCGGTACTCAACTTCGGTGATATCCGCGAGTTCGGTGGAGAGGCCGACAACCCGGCGTAACGCATTGCGATCTTCGAGGTCGAAGTCGTCCTCAGGTACAAATTCAGTCATCGTCTATCCATCGTGACATGGGCGCGGACACGACTGCGAATGATTAGCGCTGGGCCCGGTTCAGCCAGTCGGCATCGAGCTCGACTTCCGCCACCAGCACCGCAGGACCGCCAAGGTGCATCGCACCGTCCGGCTGCCACCTGACCTGGCAGGTGCCGCCCGGCACGTCCACTGTCCAGGTGCTGCCGTCCGGGCCGGCGCCCTCCGCCGCGGCCACTGCCGCGCAGATGCCGGTGCCGCATGAGCGCGTCTCCCCGACGCCCCGCTCGTGCACACGCATGCGCAGGTGCCGCGGCCCTTCGCGGACGACGAACTCGACGTTCTGGCCGCCCGGGCGGGCCGGTTCTATGCGGGGCGGCCGGCTGAGGTCCAGCGCGTCCAGTTCTGCGCGGGTGGCAATCGGCACCACGACGTGCGGATTGGGCAGCTCGACGGCGACGCCCGGCACCTGCTGGATTGATGGGCCGGCGGTGGCGACCGGCCGGTCGGCAAGGATCAGCGGCGCTCCCATGTCCACGATGACGTCGCCCTCGTCTGTGAGCCAGGTGCGCTTGACCCCGCCCCGTGTCGCCACCGCCGTACTACCAACAACGATGCCGACGCTCTGGAGGTATCGGACGAAAACTCGAACGCCGTTCCCGCACATCTCGGCGACTGAACCGTCGGCGTTGCGGTAGTCCATGAAATACGCGGCATCGCCGGCCATCGCGGCGCCGGCCGGATCGTTCTCGCAGCGCACGGCCCGCAGCACGCCGTCGGCGCCGATGCCGGCGTGCCGGTCGCAGAGCGCTCGAGCCAGCTGCGGAGTGAGGTCCACTACGCCGTCGAAATCCGGCACGATCACGAAGTCGTTCTCCGTGCCGTGCCCTTTGACGACGTGTAGTCGGTCCACGGGCTCAGCGTAGTGCGGTGAGCAGCCGGTCCAGGACGTCCGGCGCGGCCGCGTCGAACCA
>JBPYES010000373.1:0-17714 GCA_051984825.1 Jatrophihabitantaceae bacterium | reverse complement strand
GACGGCGAGCTAGGAGTCGTCGTGGACGGTGTGCTCGGGGTCGGGCAGGGCCGCTTGACTCGGCCGGGATGGTCGTACCAGCGGTGACGATGATGTCCGGCCGCCACAGCGTGGCTGTGCGCAGGGGGCTTCGGCGGCTGGACGTCGCAGTGCTTGTTCGTCTCGCTTGCGCCGGCTCCGTGACCTGGCAGCACCACTGCAAGGATCACGGCCGCAGCAAAACAGACGATGGCTGCGCATGCGCCGCCCACCCGAATACGGCGTGTCATCCGACGTCGATCCTCTGCTCAGTCGGTTGGCCCTGGTTTGGACCCCCCGTGGTCGTGCCGCGCGTCCAACTGCCCGACGAGCCGGTGCAGTTCGCCCGTTGTTAGTCCTGGCTGAAAAGGATAGCGGCCTGTGATCGATCGTGGCACTAGGACTGACATGGAATATTGCCAAGATTTCACCACGGCCCGTCTCGAGCGCGGCCCGAGGCGCCCCCGCCGATGAGCTAAACTCGCAAGTCGCTCGTCCGGGTGGCGGAATGGCAGACGCGCTAGCTTGAGGTGCTAGTGCCCGTATAGGGCGTGGGGGTTCAAGTCCCCCTCCGGACACCGCGCAGCCGGGTTTCGCGGCCCGGCAAACCCAGTGCGTCCCACAGCGCGATTAGGCGCGTGGCCCGTATGCGTCGTGGTAGTTCCACCACTGGTACCCCGGCGTCTGGGGATAGCCCTCGGGTGAGTCTTCCCAATCTTCCTGACGGCCGAGCGCGGTGATGTCGAGATAGTTCCAGGTGCTCCCCATCGCCTCGTCGCCACGGCTGTTGACGAGGTAGGTGCGGAACACGCGATCGTCGTCGCGGATGAAGGCGTTGGTGCCGTGCCACTCGTCGACCCCGAAGTCGGCGTCGAAGTCGTCCGTCAGCGTGTACCACGGGATGAACTCCCAGCCCATGCGCGACTTCAGGCCCGCTATGTCCGCTTGCGGGGCCCGCGACACGAACGCCAGCGACGTGTCACGGGCATTCAGGTGCGCTGGATTCGCCACCTGGTCGGCGACGAAGGAGCAGCCGACGCACGCCCGCTCCGGGTACGCGCCACCCTCCGCGTAGGTGGTCACCTCCGGCCCGTAGAAGGCGCGGTAGACGATCAGCTGGCGGCGGCCCGCGAATAGATCGAGCAGGCTTAACGGCCCGTCCGGCCCTTCGAAGCGGTAGTCCTTCTCCACAGCCATCCACGGCATCCGCCGGCGCTGGGCTGCCATTGCGTCACGCGCCCGGGTGAACTCCTTCTCCTTCACCAGCATCTGCTGCCTGGCCTCGTCCCATTCAGCCGGGGAGACGATCGGGGGGGTCTTCATTCGCGTGTTCTCCTTCAGCCAGGCGGCATACGAATCAGTGTCGGATGCAAACGTATCGGCACGAGGCGTCGCGGCCAGATGGGTTCACGGCAAGGCGGCGTCCCACTCGTGCAGGTCAGCGGCGTCGCGGGCCTGTTGCAGCGCGTCCATCGTGCCGGTCTGCTTGTTTTGGCCGTAGCGTTCGCTGCGCCACCCGCATGTGCACACCGCCTGTGTCATGCCCTCGCCGAGTTCGATGACCTGCGTGCGGTGGTCCACCCGCCCATTCTGCTCGCGAACACCGCGTCCCGCAGGGCGCGGACGACGGCGTCAGCAATTGTTGACGACCCTCGATCGTCAGCATATGCTGACGCACATGGAAAGCACTGTTCAAATCGCCGAAGGGGCTACCAGCCACGACCCGGACGTAGGGCTACGCGCGGTGGCGGCGCTACGCACGCTTGCCGAGCGGCTGGAGCTCCTCCAGGTCGGGAACGCGCGGAAGCTCGGATGGTCCTGGCAGCAAATCGCCGATCGCCTAGGGGTCAGCAAGCAGACCGTCCACCGCAAGTACGGCCGGCGTATCGGGAGGCGATGATGTTCGAGCGGTTCACGGCTGACGCTCGCACCGTGGTGATCCATGCGCAGCAGCACGCCCGGCGCCTGGGTCACCGCTACATCGGCTGCGAGCATCTCCTGCTCGCGCTCGTCGCATCCGTGGCGCCGGCAGGCGCCGTGCTGCGCGAGCACGACATCACCCCCGAGCGCGTCGAAGACGAGGTGGTCCGCCGTGCCGGTCTGGGCGCCGCAGCGGCCCTTTTCGCCGACCTCGACCGCGACGCGCTCGCCAGCATCGGCGTCGACCTTGACGCTGTCCGCGCCAGGATCGAGGCGTCGCTACCGCTGGAGTTGCTGACCGCGGGCGCAGCCGTGCAGTGCGGGCCGCGCCGTGCTCGCCGCCGACGCCCTGTCGCAATGCTTTCTCGGTGGCGCCGCCGGCGCCGCGCGCACCGCGGCCTCGCCGTCTCTGCCGCAGCCCCGGTTACTCCGCCACCTGCCACCGGCCGCTATCACACGGCCGGCGCGCCCCTCGTCGGGCATCTGCCGTTCACCCCGGGCGCGAAACGAACCCTCGAAATGTCCCTGCGTGAGGCGCTGGCGCGCGATGATCGGCATCTGGGAGTTGAACACATCGCGCTCAGCCTGCTCACCACGACCAGCGGGCCGGTGCCACCGATCCTCAACGCCCTCGGCGCCTCAACGGCAGCACTGCGTGCCGCGATCGTTGACCGCTACCGGCTGGCAAGCTGAGGCCGGCTGTTCTTCCGGCGCCGGCCGAGAGCAATTGCTTTGCAGGCGCGGCGATGTACCCGGAACAATCCGCCGGCGTGGCAGACGACGGACGTGCGGGCATAGACGCGGCACTCGTCCGGCGGCTGATCGCCACGCAGTTCCCGCAGTGGCGCGACCTTCCGGTCCGGCCCGTCGAGCTCGACGGCTGGGACAACCGGACGTACCGGCTCGGCGACGACATGACGGTGCGGCTGCCGACGCACGAGAGCTATACGCCGGCCGTCGACAAGGAGCACCGCTGGCTGCCTGTGCTGGCGCCACAGTTGCCGGTGCCCATTCCGGTTCCGCTGGCCAAAGGCGCCCCCGGCGAGGGATACCCGTTCGCGTGGTCGATCCGCCGCTGGCTCGCCGGAGAGCCGGCGAGCGACGAACGCGTCGCCGACCTACCGGCATTCGCGGACGTGGTTGCGGAGTTTGTGGTTGCCCTGCAGCGTGTCGATGCCACTGACGGGCCGCGCGCCGGCGCGCACAGCTTCTACCGGGGCGCGCCGCCGGAGCACTACGACAGTGAGACCCGCGCTGCGCTGGGCCGGCTGGACGGCCGCGTCGACAAGACGGCCGCCGACGTCTGGGACGCGGCAGTGGCGGCGCCCTGGCACGGCCCGCCGACGTGGTTCCACGGCGACATCGCGGTCGGCAACCTGCTCGTGCAGGACGGACGCCTGGCTGCCGTGATCGACTTCGGCACGTCGGGCGTGGGCGATCCGGCCTGCGACCTGGTGATCGCGTGGACCTTCTTCACGGGCGAGAGCCGTGCGGCGTTCCGGCGTGCTGTCGGCCAGGATGCCGGTACCTGGGCCAGGGCGCGTGGCTGGGCACTATGGAAGGCACTCATCAGCCTGCCCGGCGACGAGCATCAGAACCTTCGCGTCATCCGCGACGTGATAGCTGATCACCAGGCGGCGAACTGATCAGCCGGTCCGCGCGCGTTGCGAAATCTCACACGTGCCGGGACGCACCCGGGCGCGACAATTCTGTCAAGTAGTGTCGGCGGCACCGCTTAGTGAGAGGGGCCCCCGATGACGGATACCACCGTCCAGACGCCCGATTCCGTAGCCCTGCACCACGGCGGCGGGGACGCGATCGAGCTCCAGCTCCGACCCGCAACCGAGGGCGCTGCGGGCGTCGACATCTCGCGCCTGCTCTCCAGGACGGGGCTGGTCACCTACGACCCCGGTTTTGCCAACACCGCCGCGTGCACGTCGGCGATCACCTACATAGATGGCGATGCCGGGGTCTTGCGCTACCGCGGCTACCCCATCGAGGAGCTTGCCGAGGGGTCCTCGTTCATCGAGGTGAGTTACCTGCTGATTCACGGTGAACTGCCGACGGCCGAGCAGCTGACCGCGTTCACCGAACAGATTCGCCGGCACACGCTGCTGCACGAGGAGCTCAAGGGACTGTTCCACGCGTTCCCGCGCGACGCGCACCCGATGCCGGTGCTGTCCTCCGCGGTGTCGGCGCTCTCGACGTTCTACCAGGACGCGCTGAACCCGTCGGTCGAGGCGGACGCCGAGCTGTCGACGGTGCGCCTGCTCGCCAAGCTGCCGACGATTGCGGCCTACGCGTACAAGAAGTCGGTCGGTCAGCCGTACCTGTACCCGGACAACTCGCTCGATCTCGTCGAGAACTTCCTGCGCATGACGTTCGGCTTCCCCGCCGAGCCGTATCAGCCCGACCCGATCATGGTGCGCGCGCTCGACCAGCTGTTCATCCTGCACGCCGACCACGAGCAGAACTGCTCGACGTCGACGGTTCGGCTGGTCGGCTCGGCGCAGGCGAACCTGTTCGCCTCGGTGTCTGCCGGCATTCACGCCCTGTCGGGCCCCCGGCACGGCGGCGCCAACCAGGAAGTACTCGAGATGCTCGAGGCGATCCGTGCGCAGGGCGGCGATGTGGGGTCGTTCGTGACGAAGGTCAAGAACAAGGAGGCCGGCGTCCGGCTGATGGGGTTCGGGCACCGCGTCTACAAGAACTACGACCCGCGTGCCGCCATCATCAAGAAGACCGCCGACCAGGTGCTTTCCGCCCTGGGTAAACGCGACGACCTGCTCGACATCGCAGTCGAGCTTGAGGGCGTGGCGCTCTCCGACGAGTACTTCATCTCCCGCAGGCTCTACCCGAACGTCGACTTCTACACAGGCCTGCTGTACAGAGCCATGGGATTCCCGGCAAAGATGTTCACCGTGTTGTTCGCCATCGGCCGGTTGCCGGGATGGATCGCCCAGTGGTACGAGATGGCCAACGACCCGGAGACCCGGATCGGTCGCCCGCGCCAGCTCTACACCGGCCCTACTCAGCGCGAGTTCGTGCCCATCGAGAACCGCGGCTAACCACGCTCGTCGACCCACATATTGATCAGGCTCCGAAAATGGGCGAGAAACTGCTCGCGCTCGTGCGCCGGGTAGGTCGCTTCGACCGTATCGATCAATAGTTGGTCGAACTCCGGGCCCTTGACCCAGTCCAGGACTCGCTCGTCCACAGTGGACAGATACGTGTCGCAGAACTCCCGATACCCGTCGACGTCGAAGTAGCGGTCGGCCAGCCCCCGGTACGCAGTGATTTTGTCCGTGTAGCTCAGTTCGTCTCGGTCGGCGATGCCGAAGTATGTGTGGCTGTCGAGATCGATGCTCGGGCGCCGACCCGTCACCAGGCAGAACACCGTCCACTTCACCAGCGCCGAGATGGCCCATGGGAAGTAGTAGTGCAGTGACGTCACAGCGACGTCGGGGCAGGCATTGGCGTAGTCGATCGGATGGACCTGCCCATCCTTGATCAGCACCTCGCAAGAGTTGAACTCCCACCGGAAGAACGCGTTCACGGTGCGCGAGATCGTCACGACTTCGTCGCCGATGCGCGCGTCCAGGAAGTCGTGCTGCACCTGGTAGCGGTCGTGCATCGGCGCATCGGGGTCGAATCGCATCACCATCGTCTCCGCGCCGATCGACAGGGCGCGGGCGAACACATCGAAACCCTCGACGGACGCCTGCAAATGCATCAGCATTTGGCCGGACGAGTCGTAGGCGCGGTGCAGCTCGGCGGCGTCCCGGACGCGGCTGACGCCTCGCCACGCCCCGCCGTCGTACGGCTTCATGTAGAGCGGATAGCCGATCATCGCGGCGATCTCGTCCAAGTCGAACGGGCGGTTGTACCGCTCGGCGGTATACGCATACTTGGCGTTGTCGACCGGGTTCTTGTACGGGACGAGCACCGTCTCGGGGACCTTCATGCCCAGTCGCATCATCGCGCAGTAGGCGGCGTGCTTCTCCATCGACTGGAACGTGAACGGCGAGTTCAGCAAGTACACGTCGTCCATCAACGCGACCTTCTTGAGCCACTCGCGCGGGTGGTAGTACCAGTACGCCAGCCGGTCGATCACCAGCTCCACCCGGGGCCGGGCTCGTAGCGAGAACGGTTCGATCGTCAGCCGTTGGGTGGCGAAGTGATGCGTGCTGCCGTCGCGATACCGGACCGGCGAGACCAGGGCCAGCAGTGCCTTGTACGCGCGGGGCCAGTCGTCCTCAGTGCCGAGTAGCAAGCCGACCAGGTGCTCGACATCCCGCGCGCCCGTCATGCCCGGACGGTACCGCGTCCCGGGCGTCAGCAGAACCGTGGCAGGTGGTGCGCGATCTGCCGCCGCCACCACGGCCAGTCGTGCGCTACGTCGGTGCCCCACACGTCCAGCTCACAGCGAATCCCCTTGCGCTGTAGCTGATCCGCCAGATGTCGCGTCGAGGGCAGGGCGCCCGTGGGATGCGTCTCCCAGGCGCCCTGTCCGACGACCAGCAGGATGGACACCTGCCCCCGGAGCCAGTCGAGATGGTCACCGCCGAGGTTGGGCACGTAGTCGACGGGGTTGTTGAAGTACGTCGCGTCGCCACGCTCCCCCCATCCATGCCACGCCGTCGCGTCATAGTTGCCGGACTGCCCGATCGCGAGCGGGAACACCTCGGCATGCTTGAGCGCGAAGTTCACCGCGTGGTAGGCGCCGAGGCTACAGCCCGTGGTGATGATGTCGAGTGGCCCACCGCAGTCGGCATGGATCGCCGGGACGACGTCGCCGAGGATCCACGCCTCGTATACGCCGTGGCGCCGGGCCCGCTCCTCGAGCGGCAGGTCGGAGCGCGACCACGTCTCGCGATCGAACGAATTGACGCAGTACAGCTTCACCCGCCCACTGTCGATCAGGTCGGCCACCGCACCGACCATGCCGTTGTTCTCGTAGTCGATCGCTTTGCCCTGCTCGGAGGGGAAGACCAGCACGGGGCGTCCCCAGTGCCCGTACCTAATCACGCCTTCGCCCAGTTCCCGCCTCATCGCAGCCACGTCGCCGCCAGTAGGTCCACCAGGTACGGATCGAACGCGTCGCGCCACCCGACGTAGGTGTGCGCGTCCGGGACCTCGTGGAACGTCACGTCATGACCCAGCTCGGTGAGTCGCCGCGCCATCTGCCGGTTGTTGGCCAGGTTCTCCTCGCCCAGCCCGCAGGTCATGCCGATCCGCAAGGCGGGCCCCGACGAGTCGAGGGACGCAACGAAGTCGGTCACCGCCGGGAACCCGCCGAACGACCGCTCCTCGGCGTCCAGGTCCGGGCGGAAGAAGCTGCCGGATTGGAGGAAGAGCGTGTCGGCGGTACCCGGCTGTGTCACTGCCGCGTGCAGCGCAGCGAGCGCGCCGAGGCTGGCTCCGGCGAGCGCAACAGAACCGCGCACCGCTACTGCGTCGCGGATGGCCGGCATCGCCAGCCCCGACAGGGCACGTGCGTATGCGGGTGACGCCGCATACCAGCGATTGCGGTCCCCAGGCCCGAGCAGCGCCACCCGGTAGGCGGGCAGCCGCCCCGAGGCGATCATCGCCGCGGCGAACCGGGTCACCGACGCCAGCCGGTCGAACTCAGGACCGTCGTGCAGGACCACCATCGGCAGTGCTGCCCCGGCCGGGCAGTCGGCAGGCGACCAGATCGTGATCGGCATCGGCCGCCTGAGCTCCAGGGCGCGCACCATCAGCGCCGTCGTGCGGCCGGGCTCGATCGGCGCGGTGAGCCACGCCGGCGGCGCATACCCGGGGAACTCCAGCACCGAATGCGCGCCGAACGCCGTCGGTACGCGCACCGGATTGTCCGGGTCACATATGTTTTCCTCAGATCCGTCCGCATACCGCAGTTGATACAGGTACTCCAGTCGCTGGACGGGCGGGCGGGCGATCTCCAGCGCCCACCGGCCGCCGGAACGGCGCATCGCAGGTGGGTCCACGTGGTGTTCGAGGTCGAGCCAGGCCCGGACCTCGACCACGGCGTCACCGGGGTCGGACAGCCAGAACCGCACCCGATCACCGGCCGCAGCACTGCCCATGTCGGAACCCCCTTCCCCCGCTAGCGGACCGGCCGCTGGCGGGTGCGTACCTGTGGCATGCGCCCCTGAATCGCTCCACAAGCGTGGCTCATGGCGGGCAAAGCTACCGCGTAAACGCGACCGGACCGTGACCCAGGTGCGTCAGGATGGGGGCAGCGCATCAGGACCGGAGGGACGGCGACGATGGCGTATTACCGGCAGCGCGGCAGCATTCCGCCGAAGCGACACACGCAGCACCGCGCACCCGACGGTGGGCTCTATTACGAGGAGCTCATGGGCGAGGAGGGCTTCTCCGCGGACTCGTCGCTGCTGTATCACCGCGAGCTGCCGTCGGCGATCGTGGATGCCCGGGCCTGGAGGGTGCCCGATCTCAGCACGGTGCCCAACGCGCCGTTGCTGCCGCGGCACCTGCGCCTCCACGAGCTCTTCAAGGATGCCGACGTCGAGAGCACCGACGTGGTAACGGGCCGGCGGCTCGTGCTCGGCAACGCTGACGTTCGCCTTTCCTACGCTGTGGCGCAGCACCCGTCGCCGCTGTACCGCAACGCGATCGGCGACGAGTGCGTGTACGTCGAATCGGGCGCGGCCAGGGTCGAGACGGTGTTCGGTGCACTCGACGCCCGGCAGGGCGACTACATCCTGATCCCCCGCGCCACGACCCACCGCTGGGTGCCGGCGCCCGGTGAGCCGTTGCGCGCCTATTGCATCGAGGCGAACTCACACATCACGCCGGTGAAGCGGTACCTGTCCAAGTACGGCCAGTTCCTCGAGCACTCGCCGTATTGCGAGCGCGACCTCCGCGGCCCGGGCGAACCCACCCAGGTCGACGAGGACGACGTTGAGGTGTACATCAAGCACCGCGGCAGCGGTCCCGGCGGCATCACCGGCACGATCTACACCTACCCGCGCCATCCCTTCGACGTCGTCGGCTGGGACGGCTGCTTGTATCCCTGCGCGTTCAACGTCTCCGACTTCGAGCCGATCACGGGGCGGGTTCACCAGCCCCCTCCGGCGCATCAGGTCTTCGAGGGCATCAACTTCGTCGTCTGCAACTTCGTGCCCCGCAAGGTCGACTATCACCCGCTGTCTATTCCGGTGCCGTACTACCACTCGAACGTCGACAGCGACGAGGTCATGTTCTACTGCGGCGGCGACTACGAAGCCCGCAAGGGCTCCGGGATCGGGCAGGGCTCTATCAGCCTGCACCCCGGCGGCCACGCCCATGGGCCACAGCCCGGCGCGTACGAACGCTCCATCGGCGTCGAGTTCTTCGACGAGCTCGCCGTCATGGTCGACACGTTCCGGCCGCTTGAACTCGGCGAAGGCGGCCGGGCGGTCGACGACGGCGCCTATGCCTGGAGTTGGAGCGGCCGCGGCCCTGCGAGTGAGCAATCGCCATGATCGACGGTCACCTGGCTGGGCTGTTCACAGGCCTGTTCGACGACGCTTCGATGTTCCCGCCGCAGGACGACCCACCCCTGCCGGCGGTTACCGGCCACCTGGCACACCGCATGGCCTGGTACGCGGACATGGTCGGGCCCTTCGTGTGCTCGGCCGGGCGGCTCGCCACGATCAACCAGCTCGCCGCTCGGCACAGCGTCGATCGGATGGCTGTCGCAATGGTGGTGCCCGGTGGGATGCAGGCACTGCTCCGGGCCGTGGATGCGGCCAGGGAGTGCGAGCGGCTGCGCGTCGAGGGCATCGAGGTGCCGCTCGGGCCGCACCCGCTGGTCGACGCGCTGAGCCACCTCGTCCCGCTGGTGTCGCAAGGGCTGCGCGTCTACCTCGAAATTCCGGTGCACGCGGTGACCGAGCACGACGTGCACGCGCTCGCGCCGACCGGCGTGCGACTCAAGCTGCGCACCGGCGGCACGTCCATCGAGGCGTTCCAGAGCGAAGACGACCTGGCGACGCCCATCGTGATGTGTGCCGCAGAGCGGCTTGCATTCAAATGCACAGCTGGGCTGCATAACGCGATCAGGCACCGGGACCGCGACACGCTGTTCGAGCACCATGGCTTCTTGAACATCGCCCTTGCCGCCCTCGTGGCTGCCGGAACGGGCAGCCACGCGAGGACGCGACGCATGCTTGCCGAGCAGGACCCGGCCGCCGTCGCGCAGCAGGTCGGCGCGCTCACCGCGGCGGACGTTCGGGCGGTCCGCGCCCTGTTCAACTCGTTCGGCACGTGCAGCATCGCCGATCCCGTAGGCGATCTGCTTCAGCTTGGTCTGGTGAGCGCCTCGTGATCGATGCCGATTTGTTCGGCGCGCAGAATCTGCCGTACGGATCGGCCATCTGGCCCGATGGGCGCCGCCATGTGGTGGTGCGTGTGGGGTCGTCGGCGCTGTCGCTGACGACGGCAACCGCGGTGCTGGCCCCGCACCTGGCGCAGCTGTTCGCGGACGGCTCACTCGATCCGCTACTGGCGGCCGGGCGGCCGACCTGGACCGAGGTCCGCGAGGTCGTAACGGCGTGGCTGGCCGATGGGGCGGCGCAGCAGTACGTCGCAGCGCTTGCCGACCTCAGGCTTGTCCTCGCATTCACCGTGGCGGACTACGTCGACTTCTACGCCTCCGAGCAGCACGCGACGAACGTCGGCCGACTGTTCCGCCCCGGAGACGAACCACTCAAGCCGAATTGGAAGCACCTGCCCGTTGGCTATCACGGCCGGGCCGGCACGGTTGTGGTGAGCGGCACCGAGGTGCACCGACCGTCCGGCCAAACGCGGGGCGCAGACGGCACCGTGGCATTCGGGCCGTCCCAGCGGTTGGACATCGAGGCCGAGGTGGGCTTCGTCGTGGGTTCCGGGTCCCGCCTCGGCGAGCAGGTACCCGTGGCCGACTTCGCGGCCCATGTGTTCGGCGTGTGCCTGCTCAACGACTGGTCGGCACGTGATATCCAGGCCTGGGAGTACGTGCCGCTCGGGCCGTTCCTGGGCAAGTCGTTCGCGACGTCGGTGTCGGCATGGATAACGCCGCTGGACGCCCTGGCTTCGGCCCGGGTCGCCCCACCGCCGCGGGATCCGCCGCTGTTTCCGTACCTCGACGACACGGCGCATCCGTGGGCGCTCGATATCGCGATCGAGGTCCGGCTCAACGGCCAGCTGATCTCGCGGCCACCGTTCGCCGGCATGTACTGGACGGCGGCGCAGATGCTCGCCCACCTGACGGTCAACGGCGCGAGCCTGCGACCCGGCGACCTGTTCGCGTCGGGCACCGTCAGCGGCGCCGGCGCAGACGAACGCGGATCGTTGCTCGAGATCACGTGGGGCGGCGCGGAGCCGCTCACGCTGGACGACGGCACGACCCGCACGTTCCTCCAGGACGGCGACGAGGTCGTGCTGAGCGCCACCGCGCCCGCCCCTGCCGGCGGCCGTATCGGCCTGGGTCAGGTGCGGGGCCGCGTCGGCTCCGCGTAACCCGACGCTGGGCATGAAGGAAGGGGCGGCGGCACGGGAGGGATGTGCCGCACGCCCCTTCGCAGGGTGCACTGTATTGCATGGACCTAGGTGCCACCAAGCAGGCCGCGGCACCGAATCAGCACCTTTAATTGGACGCTAGGCTCGGTGCCGTGAACGGGTTGCTCCGGTTCCCGAATCCCATGAACTGACCCGCTATGGCCGGTCAGACCGTTTCGGAGGGTGAAGTACCGGAGACTGCCCAGCCTCCCCGGTATGGGCTCGAAGTTCTTGTGGTTCTGGGCGTTTCGCTCGGCATGTCAGCCATCTATGCGGTGCTGTATTTCCTTCGCCAGGAATTGACCGTCAAGGGCGGCATCGCTTCGACGACGGCGACGATCGTCTCGGGACCGTCGACGCCGAATTATCAATGGCTCGATCTGCTCGACGGCCTGGCCGACGTCCTGAACGGGCTGATGCCGGCTGCGCTCGCCCTGCTGCTGCTCTCCCGAGTGCCCGGCGGCCCTGGGTTCGGCATCGGCCTGGACCGGCGGCAGCCGCGGCGCGACGTGCTGTCCGGCATCGGGTTCGCCGCGCTGATCGGCATCCCCGGCCTGGCGCTCGTGTGGTCGGCGCACGAGCTCAGCATCAGCGCCCACCTCGCGGTGGTTGATCTGCCTGACGTTTGGTACCGGGTGCCACTACTCGTCCTAGAAGCCGCCCAGAACGGCATCCTCGAAGAGATCGTCGTGGTTGGCTACCTGTTGACGCGGCTACGTCAAATGGGCTGGTCGAATCAGCGGGCGCTCGGGGCCAGTGCGGTGCTGCGTGGTTCCTACCACCTCTACCAGGGCTGGGGCGGGTTCTTCGGCAATTTGGTCATGGGGCTGATCTTCGGCTGGTGGTTCCAGCGCACTCGCCGGGTGTTGCCGCTCGCCATCGCCCACGGGCTGATCGACGCCGTCAGCTTCGTCGGCTACGTGTACCTGCACACCCACCTGAACTGGATCTGACGCCGCGGGCGGGCGACGAGCTCGCCGCTCCTGCCAAACAGCAGACAAGTCGATAAACATTGTTGTCGACCTGATATCTAGGCAGGCATCGTCGCGCTGCGCCGTGCCTGCGCGCAGCCATAACTCGGCTGCGCGTTGGGTGTCGCGATGGGATCGTGGCGGGCATGAGCGACGTCGACATCGTGCACCCCGTTCCCGTCGAGGAGGTGCCCGCCTGGGCCGAGAGCCTCAGCATCGCCTTCCTCGACGACCCCTCCGACGAGGGCTCTCAGCACTTCACCGCTCGAATGCAGCGCGATTGGCTGCCCGACCGGTTCTGGGGCGCACGTGCCGGCGGCCGCTGGGTGGGCACGCTCGGCGCGTGGCCCCGTACGCTCACCGTCCCGGGCGGAGACACAGTGCCGGCCGATGCGCTGACGATGGTGAGCGTCGCCGGGACGCACCGCCGTCGCGGCCTGCTCACCCGGATGCTGACGGACTCACTCTCGGCCGCCCAGCAGCGCGGCGACGCAGTAAGCATCCTTTGGGCCGCGGAGTGGCCGATTTACGGGCGCTTCGGTTACGCCCCGGCGACGATCAATGCCAGCTACACGCTGCACCCGCGCTCACCGGGTGGGCGGCTGCAAGGCGCTGACGGTGAACTGCGGAGCGTCGATGCGGTCGAGCTCGGTGCGCTCGCGCCGGGGGTCTTCGCTCGCGCTGCCCGGGAGCGGGCGGGCAACATCGACCGTCCGCAGCATTGGTGGACCGGCACGCTCGGCCTGGACGGGTATCCGAATCCGCGCTTCGACGGCAAGTCGCCGGTCCACGTGGTACACGAAGGCCCCGACGGTCCGGACGGGTACGTCAGCTGGACCGCTAAGGACGCGGTCGTCAACGTCCTGGATCTGTGCGCCGCCACCGACTCGGCTTACCGCGCCCTGTGGGTGTACGTGTCCTCGCTCGACCTCGTCGAACGGGTCACCATCCGCCGGCGGCCGGTCGACGAACCGGTGCGCTGGCTGTTGCCCGACGGCCGGGCGCTGGAACAGCACGAGACGGTCGACGGCATCTGGGTGCGGCTGCTCGACGTGACCGCGGCGCTCGGCGCGCGCCGCTACAGCGCGGCGGATCGACTGGTCCTGGACGTCGTGGACGACGACACCGGTGGATTCGCGGCCGGCCGCTATGTGCTCGAGGGCGGCCCGGACGGCGCCAAGTGCCTACCGTCCACTGTGGACAGTGCCGATCTGCGGGTACATCAGCGCGCCCTTGCCTCGGCCTACCTGGGTGGGTACAGCCTGCACGCGCAGGCGATCACCGGCCGGGTCGCAGAGCTGACGCCGGGCGCGCTGCGCCGCGCGGACGCGATGTTCGCCACGCCACTCGCACCGTGGTGCGCCACCGGCTTCTAGCCGATCCGCCGGATGTGTCGCTCCGGCACCGCCCCCAAGGGGCGGATGCCTCGCGCCACTCCGCGCCTTTGGCGCGGGCCGCGTCGCGGCCGGCGGGCTCTTCGCGCGAGCGCTCATCGCGTTAACCCTGCGGATCAGTCTTCCGGGGCCCAGCGTTCCTCGATGCGGCCGTAGCGCCAGATCAGCCAGGACACCGCCCACGTCGTGACGAAGACGCCCGCCAAGATGTAGCCGGTGTACTGGAAGTCGCCGATCGTGCCGAGGACGTTCCACAGCCCACCGCGCAGATCGAGCTTGTCCGACAGCAGGCCCAGCAACTCGACGCTGCCGATCACCAACGCGACGAGCACGCTCAGCGTGGTGACCGTCAGGTTGTAGTACACCTTGCGGATCGGCTTCGAGAACGCCCAGCCGTACGCGAAGTTCATGAACGATCCGTCGATCGTGTCGAACAGGCACATCCCGGCGGTGAACAGCACCGGCAGGCACATGATCGCGTACCACGGCAGGGCGAGCGCGGCGCTGGTGCTCGCCAACACGAGCAGGGAGATCTCGGTCGCGGTGTCGAAGCCGAACCCGAACAGCACACCCACGGGGTACATGTGCCACGGCTTTCGGACGCCGGCGGTGACACGCGTGAGGATCCGATTTAGCAGGCCGCGACCGCGGAGCAGCGTCTCGAGCGTCTGCTCGTCGTAATGCCCGGTGCGCATCTCCCGGAAGACCTTGACGATGCCGACCAGGATCACGAGATTGACGATGCCCAGCACGATCAGAAAGGCGCCGGAGACGCTCACCCCGACGGTGCCCGTGACGTCGTGCAGCGTGGAGTTGCCGTCCTGGACCTGGCCGATGACCGAGCGCACGCCGAGGCTCAGCAGCACGCACATCGAGAACACGATCGTCGAGTGCCCGAGGCTGAACCAGAAGCCGACAGACAGCGGACGGCTGCGCTCCTCCATGAGCTTGCGGGTGGTGTTGTCGATCGCGGCGATGTGGTCGACGTCGAACGCGTGGCGCATGCCGAGCGTGTAGGCGGTAAGGCCGAGGCCGATGCCGAAGGTCTGGCCTCCGAGTTGGAGGTGCTGCGGGGCCACGACCATGAAGAGCAACCCGAAGCCGACTGCGTGGAGCGCGATGATCAGCGCGGCCATCCCGCCGACGCGGCGCCACTCGTGTGCGCTGAGGCCGTGGCGGAGCCGGGTCAGGACGCGCTCCTGCCCACATGCGACGCCGGTCATCGACGCCCCCTTCGCTTGATCGCCTATTGCAACCCTATTGCAATAGGCGATTCGAAGCGCGAGGGCTTACGGATTGGGTGACAGCGGCGGTTCCTCCGGCGCAGTCGGCGGCGCCGAGCTGTTGAGGACCGATTCGCCCCGCTCGTCCGGGAGGCCGCGCCGGGCTTCGACCGAGTCCGCGTCCAGGTCGGATGCGCGAAGGTTGGCCGCCTCAGGCTGCTCCCGTGCCGGCGGGAGCTTGGAATCGAACCAGTCGCTGGTGTCGAGCTCCTTTCCGGTGCCCGCCACCTCGCTCTGCGCTTCGAGCCAGGACGGCTTCTCGTCGGCACCGGCGAGCTTCGAAAGCCCTTCCAGCGCCTTGCTGAACTCGCTCGGGACGATCCACATTTTGTTGGCGTCGCCCTGCGCTATCTGCGGCAGCGTCTGAAGGTACTGGTAGGCGAGCAGGGCGGGATCGGGCTTGGCGTCATGGATGGCATTGAAGGTCGTCTCGATGGCCTTCGCCTGGCCCTGCGCCGCGAGGTAGCGGGCGGCGCGCTCGCCCTCGGCGCGCAAGATGCGCGACTGCCGCTCCGCCTCGGCGGCGAGGATCGCAGCCTGCTTCTGCCCCTCGGCACTGAGGATCTGCGACGCCTTCTGCCCCTCGGCGGTCTTGATCGCGGACTCGCGCTGGCCCTCGGCAGCCAGAATTACGGCCCGCTTGTTACGGTCGGCGCGCATCTGCGCCTCCATCGCGTCCTGGATGGACGGCGGTGGGTCGATCGCCTTGATCTCGACGCGCGCCACGCGGATGCCCCACGGCCCGGTCGCTTCGTCCAGCACGCCGCGCAGCCGGGTGTTGATCTCGTCGCGGCTGGTGAGCGCCTGCTCGAGGTTCAGCGCACCGACGACGTTGCGCAGTGTCGTGATGGTCAACTGCTCGACGGCCTGGATGTAGTTTGCGATCTCGTAGGTGGCCGCGCGGGGGTCGGTCACCTGGAAGTAGATCACTGAATCGATCGCCACCGTCAGGTTGTCGCTGGTGATCACCGGCTGGGGCGGGAAGCTGACGACCTGCTCGCGCAGGTCGATAAGCGGACGCATCCGGTCGATGAACGGCACCAGGACCGCGACCCCGGGGCCCTGCGTACGTATATACCGGCCCAGCCGCTCCACGACGGCCGCCCGCGCCTGCGGCACGATCCGCACGCTGCGGATCAATACGAGCAGGAGCACGAAGGCGACGATCAGGACCGCGATCAGAACGGCCATCGCTGACTTCCTCTCATCAAGGCGCTTTCCACACCACGGCGGTTGCGCCGTCAATCTCCATGACTTGAACCGTCGTTCCGACCTCTAGCGTCTGGGTCTCGTCGTACGACCGCGCGGACCACTCGGAGCCCTGCAGGCGCACTCGGCCCTTGTGCGCGTCGACCGCGCTGAGCACTATCGCCTGCTTCCCGACCAACGCTGCGGCACCGGTCTGATGGGCACCGATGCCGACAAGGTGCCGGCGTGCCACCGGCCGGACGAATCCCAGCAGCAGCGCCGCGACGACGATCGCGACGACCACTTGCAGGGCCGCTCCCCCACCCAAGGCGGCCGTAACCCCGCCCGCGGCGGCGCCGCCGGCGCACATGATCAGCACGAAGTCACCTGACAGCGTCTCGGCCCCGGCCAGGACGGCGGCCGCAATCACCCAGATCAACCACACAGGCACAACGTCATCGTGGCACGGGCTGGTCTCGGATTCGTTACGCCGTCACGAAATCGATCAGTTCCTCAACGGCGCGGAGGAGCGGTACCTCGATGTCGGCATAGCTGTCCACGCCCGCGAGCACTCGGCGCCACATCTCCCGCGGATCGCGGACACGAAGTGCTGCGCAGACGCCGTCCTTCCACGCCACGCTCCGCGGGACATCGGGCCAGTGGTCGATGCCGAGCGCGGCCGGCTTCACCGCTTGCCATACGTCTACGTACGGATGGCCGGTGATGTGTACGTATTGCCGCTGCGCCGCGGAGACGATTCGTGACTCCTTGCTACCGGTCACGAGGTGGTCGACGAGTACGCCCACTCTTCGATCCGCCGCCGGGCCGAACTCGGCGAGCCGCTGCGCGAGGTTGTCGATGCCGCCGAGGGGTTCCACGACGACGCCCTCGACGCGCAGGTCATCGCCCCAGACGCGTTCGACCAGGGCCGCATCGTGCACCCCCTCGACCCAGATGCGGCTTCCCTGAGCCACCCGGGCACGCTGTCCGGCTACGGCAAACGAGCCCGAGGCCGTGCGAGCCCGGGCTTTGCGTGCCGGCTCAGCAGTTGGGCGAACCAGTGTCACGGGCTCGCCCTCGAGCAAGAACGCAGCGGGCAGCATCGGGAAGACACGGCGCCTTCCGTGGCGGTCCTCGAGCGTCACCGTGTCCCGGCGCTCGCCTGCGTCGACGGCCTGGCCGACGCCGACCACCGCACCGCAATAGCGCCCGTCCGCCGTTTCGACGACGAGGTCGTTCTCGGCCTCCACCACGGGAACCGTTCTGCGGCGCATGGCTGCCGACGCTAACGCGAGCGGGTGATCAGCGCGGGGACACCGCGCCGCATAATCGCGAGGTGCCCAACACACGCCTGCGCAGCGGAGCGCTCGTCGCGTGGACGTCAGCCTGGCTGTCCG
>JBPYES010000372.1:0-4551 GCA_051984825.1 Jatrophihabitantaceae bacterium | reverse complement strand
TCGATCCGGTCGGTGACGTCCAGCCCGGCGCTCTTGCGTGCCTCCTGTATGACGCGCACCACGTCGCGGGCGAGGCCGGCGAGGCGCAGTTCGTGGGTGAGCTCCAGGTCCAGTGCAACGGTCTCGGCGCCGCCGCTGGCCACCGCCCAGCCCGACCGCGGCGTCTCGGTCACTGCCACCTCGTCGGGCTCGATCTCGACGTCGGCGCCGTCGAGGCTCACCCCGGCCCGGCCGGTGCGCAGCGCCGCCACGAACGTGGCCGGATCCGCACTCGTGATCGCGGACGCCACGACCTGGGTGCGTTTGCCGAAGCGCTTGCCGAGCGCGCGGTAGTTCGGCTTGACGGTCAGCTGCACCAGCTCGCCGGTGCCGGCCAGTGTCGACAGGTCGGCGACGTTGAGCTCATCAGCAACCTCACGGCGCAGCGCCTCCGGGATGTCGCTCCAGCCCGGCGCGGAGATGAGCGCGCGCCCGAGCGGCTGCCGGGTCTTCACCTTCGCGTCGGCGCGGGCCGCCCGGCCAAGCTCGACGAGCCGGCGCACCTGGGCCATCTGGGCGCCGAGCGTCGCGTCCACCCGGCCCGGGTCGGCCACCGGCCAGGACTCGAGATGTACGGAATCAACCCCGTTTCCATCCGCGAACAGCGCCGTCCAGACCTTGTCCGTCACGAAGGGCGTGAACGGCGCCATCACCAATGTGAGCAGCCGAAGGCACTCGTGCAGCGTGGAGAGCGCGACCGGGTCACCGTCCCAGAACCGGCGGCGTGAGCGACGGACGTACCAGTTCGACAGGTCGTCGATAAAGGTCGCGATCGCCCTTCCGGCACGTTGTGTGTCGAAGTCCTCGAGCGCCGCATCGACCTCGGACACAAGCCGGTGCGCCTCGGACAGCGCCCACCGGTCGAGCAGCGTCGGTTCGCCGGCCGTGGCGCCCGGCGTCCAGTCGTTGGCGCGGGCGTAGAGCGACTGGAACGACGCCACCGACCAGTACGTCCTGATCACCTTGGACGCGATCTCATCGAGGACCTTGTGCCCGATGCGCCGCGTCGACCACGGCGAACCGCTCGCAACCATGAACCAGCGCACCGTGTCGGCGCCGTGCCGATCCAGCAGCGGGATGGGTTCGAGAATGTTGCCGAGGTGCTTGCTCATCTTGCGGCCGTCCTCGCCGACGAGCAGGCCCAGGCACAGCACATTCCGGTACGCGCTCTGGTCGAACACGAGCGTGCCGATCGCCATCAGCGTGTAGAACCAGCCGCGGGTCTGATCGAGCGCTTCGCAGATGAAGTCCGCCGGGTACGCCGCTTCAAAGGCTGCCTGGTTGCGGTACGGCGCGCCGAGCCGCGCGAAGGGCATGGAGCCGGAGTCGAACCAGGCGTCGATCACCTGCGGCACCCGCCGGTACGTGCCTTCCTCGCCGGGCAGGGTGAACGTCACGTCGTCGACGAACGGCCGGTGCGGGTCGTCGAGCTGGACACCGGACAGCTCCCGCAACTCGGTCAGCGACCCGACACAGATCAGGCGCGTCGGATCGGTGTCGTTGCGCCAGATCGGCAGCGGCGTGCCCCAGTAGCGGTCCCGGGACAGCGCCCAGTCGATGTTGTTCTCGAGCCAGTCGCCGTAGCGGCCGTGCTTGATCGTCTCCGGATACCAGGTGGTGGCTTCGTTCTCCCGGAGCAGCGCGTCCTTGATCGCCGTGGTGCGGATGTACCAGGACGGCAGCGCGTAATACATGAGCGGCGTGTGGCAGCGCCAGCAGTGCGGATAGGAGTGCTCGTACGGCACGTGCCGGAACAGCAGCCCGCGGGCTTGCAAATCGGCGACGATTACGTCGTCGGCGTCCTTGAAGAACATGCCGCCGATGAGCGGGAGATCGGTCTCGAACCGCCCGCGCCGGTCTATGGGGTTGACCAGTTCGACGCCGTTGCGGCGTACGGAGTTGAAGTCGTCGGCACCGAACACGGTCGCCTGGTGCACCAGCCCGGTGCCGTCGGCGGTGGTTACGTAGTCCTCGTTGACAACGAAGTGCCCACGGCCCGGCCAGGGCACGACGTCGAACGGCCGCTGGTAGGTCCAGCCGAGCATGTCTGCGCCGGTGAACGTGTCCTCGATGGTCCAGCCCGCGCCGAGGACCTGGTCGACCAGATCCTGAGCGACTATCACCGTCTCGTTGCCGTCGGTGGCGGTCACATACGTGACGTCGGCCTTCGCGGCGACGAGTGCATTGCTCGGCAGGGTCCACGGGGTCGTCGTCCAGACGAGCATGGACGCGCGGCCGGCGTACGGCCCGGAGGTCACCGGCAGCCGCACGAACACCGACGGGTCGACCACCGTGTCATAGCCCTGGGCCAGCTCGTGATCGGACAGGCCCGTCCCACAGCGTGTGCAGTACGGCGCCACCCGGAAGTCCTCGACCAGCAGTCCCTTCTCGAAGATCTGCTTCAGCGCCCACCACACCGACTCGACGTAGTCGGGGTTCATCGTCCAGTAGGCCCCGTCGAAGTCGGTCCAGTAGCCCATGCGGACCGTCATCTCCGCGAACGCGTCGACATGCCGCTGCACCGATTCGCGGCACTTGGCGTTGAACTCGGCGATGCCGTAGGCCTCAATGTCGGGCTTGCCGGTGAAGCCCAGTTCCTTCTCGACGGCGAGTTCCACCGGCAGACCGTGGCAGTCCCAGCCGGCCATCCGCGGGACGTGGAAACCCTTCATGGTCTTGAACCGCGGGAACACGTCCTTGAAGACCCGGGCCTCGATGTGGTGCGTGCCGGGCATGCCGTTGGCGGTGGGCGGCCCCTCGTAGAACGTCCAGTGCGGACCGCCCTGGGTCTGTTCGAGGCTGCGCGGGAAGACCTTGTCTGCGTGCCAGCGCTCGATCACTTCGCCGTCGAGCGCGGCGAGATCGACATGTGCCGGCAGCGGTTGGTAGGCGCTCACCTGAGTGGTACTCCTCGACCTGGTGCATGGTTCCGGGCCGAGGGACGACCTGCCGGACCGGCCCGGCACGCCGCGGTACCACCCTCGTTGGCGCCGTCGGCGCCCACTTCGTTCGGTTCCGGCTCTACTGAGGCCGATGCCGGCCTGTTCTTCCGGTGCTCGGAGGTGATTTTGCCGGCGGCCATGCCGCCCGGGCTCGCACCGTCCCCGGGTCGCTTTCCTGCTGGGTCCCGCGGCTACTTGTCCTCGTCGTCGCGCCGCCATGATAGCCGCGAGAGGAGGCGGACGTCGCGTGGGTTCGGACGGCTTGCCGGTTCAGGTTCGGGTTCGACCCGGTGCCTCGCGGACCTCGGTCGGCGGGCGATACGGCGCCGAAGCATTGGTCGTCGCCGTCAGCGCCCCAGCCGTGGAGGGCCGGGCGAATCGGGCGGTGATCGAGGCGGTCGCGGCCGCATTCGGCGTGCGCCGCTCCGCTGTCAGCGTGCTTGCCGGACAGCGCAGCCGGGACAAGGTACTGTTCGTTGCCGGCGAACCGGACACGCTGCGTGCGCGCCTGGTCCTGCTGCGCGGATCGTGACCGGCGTCGTTAGTGGCGGCGGCAGGCCGTGCGCTCGTATCCTGGGCGGCCTTTGCGGGTGCGTTTTTCCCGGTACCCGCCGTTGTGGCGAGAGAGGGGTAGCCATGCCCGCCGGACTGGGCCGCATCGGCCGCTCACTGCGTCGTGTTGGTTCCCCGCGAAGTACCTCGTCGGGCGGATCGACGACGCGCGGCCGCGCCGCGGGCAGTAGCGCGACAAAAGCGCCGGCCAAGGCCGCCAAGGCAACCAAGGCAGCCGCGGTGAAGCGGACTCCGGCCAAGAAAGCCGCGCCCGCCAAGAAGGCCGCCCCAGCGAAAAAGGCCGCAACTACGAAGAAGGCGGTAACTGCGAAGAAGGCGGTAACTGCGAAGAAGGCGGCGCCGACGAGGAAGGCTGCAACGGCGAAGAAGGCGGCCCCCGCCAAGAAGGCACCCGCCAAGAAGGCCGCGATCGCGAAGAAGAGCCCAGCCACCAAGGCCACGGCGAAGAAGGCGGCCCCCGCGAGAAAGGCGGCTATTGCGAAGAAAGCCGTTCCCGCGAAGAAGATGGCTACTGCGAAGAAGACAGCAACTGCGAAGAAGGCACCCCCCGCTAAGAAGGCCGCGACGACCAAGGCCGCCGCGAAGACAACTGCGAAGAACGCGCCGGTCCGAAAGGCCGCGCAACCGACGAAGGCTCCTCCCAGGAAGGCGCCTACGAAGCAGGCTCCTGCCAAGAGAGCACCGGCGAACAAGGCACCGGCCAGGAAGGCGCCGGCACGGCAGACGCCGGCCAGGCAGACGCAGCCCGCTGCCCGCGGGACCGTGTCACCGCAGATAGCGGTACCCCGAGGTTCGGACTGGACGCGCACCGAGCTGGCGGGTGTGCGCGGGCAGCTCGTCGCAGAACTGGACGAGCTGCAGGGTGAGTATGACCGCTCGATGCGCGACCTGGACGATCTGCAGCGCGACAACAGCGACGGCGCCGGCGACGACCAGGCCGACGCGGGGAGCAAGACGTTCGAGCGCGAGCAGGAACTGTCCATCGCGGCGAACCGTC
>JBPYES010000371.1:0-3583 GCA_051984825.1 Jatrophihabitantaceae bacterium | reverse complement strand
AGGCGCAGCATGCTTGTGGTGATGTCCAGTCCGGTAACCGCAGCGCCGGTACGATCGGCCAGCATGATCGCCACGCCCGCGGTGCCGGTGGCCACGTCCAGCACCCGTTGCGGCGGGGGATCCATCGCCGTGACGGCATCGACCATGGCGGATCGCCATCGGCCGTTCTGGCCGAACGAGAGCAGTTCCGCCAGCAGGTCGTACCGGGGCGGCAGCCCGGCGAACAGTTCCCGGGCGAACGCGTTGGGTTGGGTCCGTGACCGTGGCACGGCTCGTGTCATATCCGTAGTCTGCCGCGCGCCGGTGTCCCGTGCAGCGCTGTGACGCCGTCGTCGTCGGAGCCGGCCCGGGGGGCGCGGTCGCAGCACTGTGCCTGGCGCGCGCCGGGGCACGCGTCGTCATGGTGGACAAGCGCAGCTTTCCGCGCGACAAGGCCTGCGGCGACCTGATCGGCCCGCGGGGAGTGCGGCTGCTCGCCGACCTAGGCGTCGCGCCGCCTGGAACGCGCCAAGTCGGCGACATGATCGTCGTCGCGCCGAACGGCTCGCGTGCCCTGCTGCCTGCGCTGCCCGGCGTCGAGTACGCCGGACACGCGCTCGCGATTGAGCGCCGGCGCTTCGACGCCGCCCTTGTCGACGCGGCCCTTACCGCCGGAGCGACGATGATCCACGACCGGGTCGTGGCCCTCGACGGCAACCAGGTGCATCTCGCGGGCGGCGATCAGCTGACCGCTGACGTGATCGTCGGCGCGGACGGCGCGATGAGCCAGGTCGCCGAAGCCGCCGGACTGGTGGACGAGGGGCAAGCACTCTGGGGATTCGCCCTGCGCAGTTACGTCGACGCAGCGGTCGAGCTCCCGTACATCGTGCTGTGGGAGCCCAGGAGCTGGCAGCTGTTCCCGGGGTACGGCTGGGTCTTTCCGACGGCAGACGGGGGGGCGAACGTCGGGCTCGGACTCGCCGTCGCGGCGCATCGGCAGGACGCGCGCCGCGCCTCCGAGCACTTCGGCGAATTCGTTCGGTATGCGGCGCGCGAAGGTTTGCTGCCGAACGGCGGCACACGCGAGCGCCTCGGTGGCTGGCTCAAGATGGGCGGCGTCGGCACCAATCCGGCACGCGGCAATGTCCTGCTCGTGGGCGATGCCGCAGGATTGATCAACCCGCTACAGGGCGAGGGGATCGCCCAGGCGATGGCAAGTGGGCGTGCGGCCGCGGCAGCCATCCTCGCGGGCCCGGCCAGTGCGGCCGAACGGTATCGGGCGGCGCTTTCGGCGATGACCGGGCACCATCGGGCCAATGCTCCGGTCCAGGTCGGCATGATCAGGCACCCGATGGTGGTCTCGGCCGTCGCGCGGACGCTCACAGCGCCGCTGGTTCGTAATGCGGTTGCGGGTGCCTGGTCGCTGTATTGGAATGATCTCGTATCGGGTGCGGCGCCGTCGCGCCACCGCACGCTCGCCGAATACGTGAGCCGCCTGGTCGCCGCGGCAACGCGCGGTCGTGGCAACCAGTTCGAACTCGCGGCGCGTCATGACAGCGGTTGATATCGTACGCATGTGCGTACCACTGAACAGTTGGCAATGGCGACCACCGTTTGCCGTGCCACCACGAGCTTCGCCGCACGTGCGCGAGCCGAACGTCGCGGGTTGCTGAGCCTGAACCAAACTGCTGTGCTCAGCCTTTTGCGCAAACATGGAACGCTCACGCCGGGCGAACTGTCGCACCGATTGCGGACCCAGCCGCAAGCGCTGACCAGGACCTTCGCCGTGCTCGACGAGCGGGGCTGGCTCCGGCGAATGCCGGATCCGGCCGATGGTCGTCAGTCATTGCTTACTATTACCACTGCCGGCCGACGTGCACTCACCGAGGAGATGCGGCCCCGCGACGCGTGGGTCGCCGACGTCCTGCAACGCGAGCTCACGCCCGCCGAGCGCGATGTGCTCGTCATCGCCGCCGGGCTGCTGGAGCGGCTTGCCGAGGTTGACGCCTCCATTGCCGAGGTCGAACCGTGACCCGTCCCTTGCTCGCCTACGCCGCCGCGAAGCCGGGGGAGCGGGCCACCGGCAGGCAGGCGTGGAGCCTGCTGTGGCGGGCGAGCCGGCCGCTGGCGTGGGTCACTGTGGCGTGGGTGGTTGCCACCGCAGTGATGCCGGCACTGGTCGTGATCGCACTCGGCGACGTGGTCGGTGACATACCGGCGGCGGTCGCCGATGGCATGGCGTCGTCAGCGGGCCGGCAGCTGATCGTTGCGCTCGTGCTGGCGGCCGTCGCGTACGGCGTGTCCCTCGTAATCGAGCCGGTCGGCAACGCCGTCGGCACAGCGGCGAGGGCGCGAATTACAGCCGAGCTGCAGAGTCGCCTGATGCGTGCCGTGTCCGGACCGGTCGGTGTCGCGCATCTGGAAGACGGGGACACGCTCGACCGGCTCGGGCGCGCCGAAGGCAGCCTCACCGGGTTCTTCCCGGGCGACGCACCGGTGACCTGGGCGGGCTTGCTCGCGTCCCGTGCCGGCGGCGTGATCGGCTGCGCATCGGTAGCGGTGTATCGGTCGTGGCTCGGCCTCGGGTTGCTCGTCCTCTGGTTGGTGGTGCGGCGCTTCGTGCTCGTGGCCGTAGTCCGTCAGGCGACCGATCTGCGCGGGCAGACCACGGCGATGCGCCGCGCGTGGTACCTGAGTGGTGTCGGCACTACCGTGCGCGACGCCAAGGAGGTGCGCGTCTTCGGGCTGCGGGATTTCGTCGCGGACGGTTCCGGCGTGAGTACGACGATGCAATACGGTCCGGTACGGAAGGACTGCGTGACCTGCACCGGCGCGCTCTGATCGCGTTCGTCGCCGTGTTGGCGGGCTACCTCGGCGCGCTCGGCATGATCGCGTACGAAGCACACACCGGTGCGATCAGCCTGCGCTCACTGGCCATTCTGCTCCCGATGCTGGCGGTCACTATGTCGGCCGGCAACATAACGTTCGACGACATCACGCTGAGCTGGACTCTGGCCGGTCTGCCCGACGTCGACCGCCTGGAGAGCGATCTTGGCGCCGGAATCGAGGCGCTCGCCGGCACCGGAGCGGTGGCGGGGCTGCCCCGGCACGGCGTTGCGTTCGAGAGTGTCACGTTTCGCTACCCGTCCGGCAAGGACAATGTGCTGGACGGGCTCGATCTCGATCTGGCCGCCGGCACCTCGACCGCAATTGTCGGCGTGAACGGAGCAGGTAAATCGACGCTGGTCAGCCTGTTGTCGCGCCTGCGCGATCCGACGGGTGGCCGCATCACGGTCGACGGCATCGACGTGCGCGAGCTCGATCCGGTCGCATGGCAGCGCGCGGTCGCGATCATGCCGCAGGAGCCGGCCCGCTACCCGTTCACGGTGTACGACAACATCGCCTTCGGGGCAGTAGAGCACTACGGTGACCGCGACGGGGTTGAGGCAGCGGCGCACACGGCCGGTTTCGCCGAAGTCGTCGACACGCTGCCGGAGGGCTGGCAGACCGTGCTGTCCCGCGAATTGCCCGGTGGCGTCGATCTGTCCGGCGGGCAGTGGCAGCGGCTGGCGCTGGCCCGAGCCCTGTTCGCCACCCGCCACGG
>JBPYES010000370.1:0-2529 GCA_051984825.1 Jatrophihabitantaceae bacterium | reverse complement strand
GCGTACATCTGGCGCACCGCGGGGACCGCGTCGGCCGGGTCGCCGCGGGTGTCGACGGCCTTGCACTTGAGCTTGTGACCGAGCACCCCGCCGGCAGCGTTGACGGCATTGGTCGCGGCGTCGCATGACACCAGGTAGGTCGGTCCGAGCGCCGCGTCGGGGCCGGTGAACGGGGCCACGTCGGCGACCGTCAGCACGGCGCCGGCCTTGGCCGCCGCATTGGTGGCCGAGCCGCCGCCACTGCCTCCACCGGAGGCCGAGCCGCTACCGCATCCGGCCGCGGCGAGGGCGATGAGCGATGCAAGTGCGACCGGCCACCGGCGCGGGCGCCTGAAATTCAGGACGAACATGTTCTCCTCCTCGGGTGGCGTTCACGGCCCACGACTAGAACGTCACTCCTGTCTTGACCGGCGGATGCCAGGGCCACTCGTCGCGTCCGTCGCGTTCCTCGGCGACTACGCGACTCGCGATCCGGCCGATGCCCTCGACCGTGATCTCCAGCGTGTCGCCGTCCTTGAGCCAAACCGGCGGCTGGCGGGCGAAGCCGACACCGCCGGGCGTCCCGGTGGCGATCACGTCGCCGGGCCGCAGGGTCGTGAACGACGAGAGGAACTCGATCGTGCGCGGGACGTCGAAGATCATCTGCGAGGTGCGCGCCGACTGCATGACCTCGCCGTTGAGCACCGTGGTGAGCTGGGCATCCGATACGTCCACCTCGTCGGGCGTGACCAGCTCGGGTCCGATCGGCATGGTGGCGTCGAAGTTCTTGCCGGCCGTCCACTGGGTGGCCGCGCGCTGCCACTCGCGCGCGGTCCCGTCCATGCACACGACGAACCCGGCGACCGCGGCGATTGCCTCCTCGGCCGGGATGTATCGGCCGCCGCGGCCGATCACCACGCCGAGTTCGCCCTCGTAGTCGAACCGTTCGCTGAGCGCCGGCTTGACGAGCGGGGCGTACGGCGCGGCCACGGAGTCGGCCCCCCGGACGAACACCTCCGGCCAGGTGGTCAACGGACGGCCGCCCTCGGCGGCGTGGTCGGCGTAGTTCACGCCGAGGCAGAGGACTCGCCGCGGCGCCGGTACGGCGGGGCCGAGCTCGTCATGGCCGACAGAGCGTCCTTCGCGTTCCGCGGCCCGTCTGACCTCGTCCCAGCCGTCGGACCCGGCGGCGAGGAGCCCGGTGAGGCTGCCCAGATCGTCCCGGTCCGTGGCCCGGGCTACGTCGACGTACCCATCTACGCCGCGCACGTGCAGCCTGGGTCCCCGAGGCGTCTGGACGGTGGCAAGCCTCATTCGCTCACCTCGCGGTGGGTCACGTGGTACAGCCTCCCTGGTCCGATTTGTCGGATTGGTTGAAACGTACAGCCACGTTGGAATGTCGTCAAATGAAGGTTCTGTTGGTTTTCTCGCTGAGAGAATTGGTAGGATTGGTTGGCAATATGTCTGGCCCATCGTCCACGCGCCCACCCGCCTACACGGTCGACCTGGCCGAGGCGATCCTCGAGCTGTCCGCGGGAGATACGGCAGGCCCTGGAGCGAAACTGCCGACCGAACGCCGGCTCGCCGCCGAGCTTGGCGTCACCCGCACGATGGTCCGCCACGCGCTCGCGTCTCTGGAGGCCGAGGGCCGGGTGTCGCGCGAGGTCGGGCGCGGCACGTTCCTGCGCGGCGGCGATCTGCGGCCGACGCCGGCGCGCCGCGAGCGTCATTCCGCCAGGTCAGAGGACGTGGGCCCGGCCGACGTGATGGCGGCCCGGCGCCTGATCGAGCCGCAGGTCCTCCCGCTGGTCGTCGCCTGGGCCACCGCCCGCGACTTCGAGGAGATGCACCGCTGCCTGGCCGGTGGCGCGAGCGCGCAGAGCTACGACGAGTTCGAGGTCTGGGACTACGCCCTGCACCACGCGATCGTCGCGGCCAGCCGCAACCCATTGCTGGTCGCGATGTACCACGAGGTCGAGCGCGCGCGCAAAGGCGCCCTGTGGGGCAGCCTCAAACGGCGCAACGACTCGCGCGAGCGGCGCCTGGCCTATCACGCCGACCACGAGCAGCTAGTCGATGCACTCAGCGCGCGAGAGCTCGAGCGCGCGGTGGCGGTGATGGACGCGCACCTGGGGCGGGTCGAGGCGAACCTGCTCGGCGCGCAGGGCTGACGTCCGAGCGCCTGCCGGCGCCGGCTGCGAACATCCCGGGCGTGGAAGACGGCACGAGCACCACGCGCCTCGATCCCGAGACCGACGAGCGGTTCCTGCCGCTGCGGCGTCAGCTCGGGGTGAGCTCGTTCGGCATGAACCAGATCGTCCTGCAGCCGGGGCAGCGCGGTCGGATCCACCGGCACAAGAACCAGGAGGAGGTGTACCTGGTGCTCGAAGGCACGCTGACGTTGGTGGTGGAGCGCGAGGAGTCCGACCTGGGGCAGGGCGAGCTGATCCGGGTGGCGCCGCAGGTTCGCCGTCAGCTGGTCAACCGCGGTCCGGGCCGCGTGGTCGTGGTGGCGTTGGGCGGCGCCTCGGAGCATCAGGGCCGCGACGG
>JBPYES010000369.1:0-6753 GCA_051984825.1 Jatrophihabitantaceae bacterium | reverse complement strand
CGAGCAAGGCCGCACTCAACGCGCTTGCCCGCTCGATGGCGGTCGACGAGGCGCCGTTCGGCATCCGCGTCAACGCAGTGTGTCCCGGCTCGGTCGACACTCCGATGTTGCGCTCGTCAGCCCGGCTGTTCAGCGACGGCAGCGCGGACGGCGTGCAGCAGACGATCGAGGCCTGGGGACGATCGCATCCGCTCGGCCGGGTCGCGCGGCCCGAGGAGGTGGCCGAGGTGGTGGGCTTCCTCGCCGGGCCGCGCGCGAGCTTCGTGACCGGCACGGACGTTCTCGTCGACGGCGGCCTGCTCGCCGCGTTGTCCGTTGCACTTCCCGACGCCGGGGCCAAGTGAGCGATGCGCATATCGCTCGGTCACGTCGACGAGTACGACGACACGGTCGCCGCCTTCGCGCATCAGCTGGGCCTTTCCAGCGTGCAGCTGCACACGCCGAGCAACCTGCCCGGCGTCGACGGCTACTGGAGCGTCGCCGAGCTGCGCGCGCTGCGCGATGCATGCGACGACGCGGGCCTGGCCATCGACGGACTGGAGAACGTCCCGGCCGCGCACTTCTGGAAGATCCAGCGTGGTGCGTCGGGCCGCGACGAGCAGATCGAGAACTATCAGCAGACGATCCGCAACATGGCCAAGGTCGGCATCACGCTGCTCGGCTACCACTTCATGCCGACGTACGTGTGGCGCACCGAGATGGGCGGCACCGGCCGCGGGGGCGCCCGCGTCACGTCCTTCGACCTGGCCGAGATCCATCGGGGCAACGCGCTCGCGGCGTACAAGCTCACGCCCGCCGAGCCGATCGACGAGCCGATCGACGCGGACACGATGTGGGCCAACCACCAGTACTTCCTGGACGCGGTGCTGCCGGTCGCCGAGGCCGAGGGTGTGCGGCTCGCATTGCACCCGGACGACCCGCCGGTCGGCGAACCTCTCGGCGGCGCCGCCCGGATATTCACTTCGCCGGAGGCGCTGGTCGAGGCGAGCCGTCGCGCTAGGAGCCGCGCGTGGGCGCTGAACTTCTGCGTCGGGACGGTGTCGGAAATGGCCGGCGCGCGGAGCGTCGACGCGGTCATCGACACGCTGGGCGCGGCGGGGCGCATCGCGTACGTGCACTTCCGCGACGTGCGGGGAACCGTACCGCGGTTCACCGAGTGCTTCCTCGGCGAGGGAAACCTCGATCCGGCAAGGGTGATCCGGCGGCTGGCCGACGTCGGCTTCGACGGGTTTCTCATCGACGACCACGTACCGGCCATGATCGGCGATGTCGCCACGTGGGGTGACACGTCGTCGAACGCGTACTGCAGCCGCGGCCGGGCCCACGCAATCGGTTACCTGCAGGGCATCTTCCGGGCGCTCGGCCTCTGACCTTGACAAACCAGGCTCATCCCCGCGAGATTAGCGGACGGCCGTGGACAACGTTGTCCGAGCGACGATCGAGGAGCCCGGATGATGCTCACCGCCCGTTTAACCCGGCGCGCCGCAGTGGCCGCCGTCCTGGCGCTCACCGTCGCCGGGCTGCCGCAGATCTCCTGGGCGGTGCCGGCCGCGACCGGCGTCGTGCTCGACCAAACCGGTGATCACGTCACCCTCGAGAACGGGTACACGCACCTGACGTTCGACCTCGCCCATCCGCAGATCGACGACGTTCGCGCCGACTTCACCGGCAAGGGCGCCTACGGGCCGAGCCTCACCGCGCCGGGCAACGGCATCGTGCTCGAACGCCACGACGTGGCCCCGGCGAACGTCGTCAACGAGGTCGGCATTACCGACGATGCGCACCGCGCCAACGGCCAGATCACCCCGCAGTTCAGCTACGCCGCGGAACTGCTGCCCGCCGCGGACGCCGTCGTCACCCCGCCCGACGACGCGATCGACGACGTTCCGGTGCGGATGCCGGACACGTCGGGGAGTGGGCCGAACATCGCGGTGGCGAAAGGGCAAACGTTCACGCTCGACAACGCTGAGCCGGTCTCGACGCTCGACGTGTTCGGCGCGTCGTCCGACGGCACGGGGAGCGGGGCCTTCACCCTGAGGTTCGCCGACGGTAGCACCGAGCAGCACACGATCACGCTGCCCGACTGGGGTTCGGCCGGCCCGCAGACGGACGGGCTGCACGTCGCGTTCACCACGGCGTACCGGCACACGCCGACCGGCAACGACGCGCCGGTGCCGTTCCGCATCTTCCACGCGGTCGTGCCGGTCACCTCGACCCAGCCGCTTGCCGCGATCACGTTCCCCGACGGCGTGCCCAACACGAGCACCAGTCAGAACCCGACAGCGATGAACGTCCTCGGCATGACCTTGCGCCAACCTGGCGGCGGATTCGTCACGCCCGACCTCGCGGCGCACGATCGGCCGCCCGGCGCGGCCGACCACGTCTCGTCGGCGGGAGCTGGACCGGATCTGTCGGTGCACGTGCTGAAGCGCACGCCCAACGTGGTCCAGGTCCGCATCGATGGGATCGTGGATGACGTCGAGAATCCGCTGCTCACGTCGAGCTGGACGCTCTCGCTCACGCGCGGCGCGCGCGCCTTCTCGCTGGCGACGCAGACGACGGCGGTGCGCAGCGCTCAGCTTGCGGGCGCGGACATCGCCGCGTACCTCGCGCCGACGTCGGTCTACGGGCTGTTCCAGCGTGGTGTCGAGCAGATGATGGACAGCTCACTGCCCTACTTCGCCTCGGCCGACGCGCTCCACCGCGTCTACACGCTGGGCGGGGGCGGCTCGGTCGACTTCACCGACGTGACCGGCCAGCGTCAGACAGTCCTTCTCGACCAGTCGAGCGGCCCGTGGCGCAGCGGCCTGCAGCAGGTGCTGTCCGGCAGCTACCCGGTCACTGACACCTGGGACGGCTCCGGCTGGGGACGCGCGTCGGAAACCTCGGTGGCGCAAGGAGATCAGTTCAGCACGAGCGCGAACGTCGCGGTGAACGACTACGACTTCCCAGTGGGCACGCTCGCGCCCGACAACAACCTGCCTTTCGACGACCTGCGCGCGATCTATACCGCGACGTACGGAACGACGGTCGGCGCTCTCGACACCTACGCGCTGCCCGGCGAGACCGGCGTGACCATCGCGCACCCCGCCCGCGCGTACGACCCGGGGCACAACTTCTATGACCCTGACACCTGGATGACGGTCAGCAGTCTGGTCTACTCCGGTGATCCGTACCTGCAGAACGAGGCGCGGAAGCTGATCGAGACGTCCGGCGCGAAGATGCTGCCGAGCGGTCAGATCCCACACCACTTCAACGGTGCCGACCCGGTCTATGTCGCGCTCAGCGGAGCCACCCAGACGGGGCCGAACATCTTCTGGATCTCCGCGGCCCTGCAGTACGCGAAGGCCACCGGCGACCTGGACTGGCTGCGCGCGCAGCTGCCCGACATCGAGCGCGCGCTGAAGTTCCTGACCGACCGCTACAACCCGACGCTGCAGCTGGTGCAGGCACCCGGTCCACTGTGGATCGACGTCTTCATCCGTGAGAACTACACGTCGGACACGAACGCGTACCTGGTCAGGTTGCTACGCGACGTCGCGAACGCCGAGGCGGCGATGGGCGAAACCGACGCGGCCAGCCAGCATCGCCAACTCAGCAAGGACATCGCTGACGGCATGAACGCGCATCTGTGGGCCGGCGACCACTACATCACCCAGCTCAACCCCGACGGCAGCACGCGCGACTTCGTCGACTACGACTCGAACCTGCTGGCGGTGGCGTTCGGCGTGGCCCCGCCGGACCGCGCGGCCAAGGTGCTCGCGCGCGTCGACGCCGGACCGTGCACGCATGCGATGCCCACGTACGTCTCGGAGAAGTTCTACGGACCGGCGGACACCTACGGCGGCAACACAGGCGACTCCGCGGTCACGATGGAGCGGATCGCCTGGGCGGACGGGCAGGCCCGCGCGGCTGTGGGCGACGCGGCGGCGCTGAACGACCTGATCGTGTCCCCGATCCGCAAGGCGCTGCTCGCCGGCACGTGGCTGCCCGAGCGGTACGACTGCCAGGGCAACCCGGCGCACAACGGCTTCTACCACGGCTACCCCGACATGCTCGCGATGACGATGCGTGAGTCGGTGTACGGCATCAACCTCGGACTGACCGATGTCGACATCGACCCGCACGGTCCGGCGGCGTATCGGTATCACGTCGGCGACGTCGACGTGTCCTACCGCGCAGCCGACGTGACGGCAACGCTGCCTGGGTCAGGCAGCCGTGACTTCGCCATACACGGGCTGACACCCGGCACGGTCTACCTCGTGCGCTCCGCCATGGACACGCCGAGCGAGGCGACGGTCGGCGGCGACGGCGTCCTGCGCTTCACCGCGCCGATCGGGCGAGGATTGCCCGTCGAGGCGCGGCGGCTGGGCCTCGGCAGCTGATCACAGCCGGTCGAGGCGCGCCGGTATCCCGGGCGCAGTACGCTCCTACAAGCCGCGTAGTAGTACGCCGCCTAAGGGGGACCCGGAATGTCTAAGCCATCGTCAGTACGGAACACGCCCATCGTCGTCCCTATCGTGCTCGGCGTGCTGGGCGTGGTGTTGATCATCGTGGCGGTCATGTACTTCACGAAGACGGCCAACGCCCTGCCCTCGTTCTTCCCGGGGCACGAAGCCGGCAAGTACGGGATGCGCCATCACCACACCAAGCACGGCATCCTCGCACTCGTGCTCGGCATACTGGCGCTGATCGGTGCCTGGATCACTGCTGGGCGCCGATCGACGAGTTGACTCACGGACGCGCGAGCCGAGGGCTCACCGGGCGACGGGTGGCGCGTTGCCCGGGCGGACTCATGCCGATGGTGTGACGACGGGTCGTTCGAGGTGCGCGACGCTCCGATTGGTGACGGCACGCGTGGCCGATACGGCCCAGCCGGAGTGGGGGAGCAGGTGAGGATGCGATGACGACGACGTTCGAGCACGACGTGCGGCCGTTGTTCCGTGAGCGCGACCGGCAGTCGATGATGCGCCACTTCGACCTCTGGTCCTACGACGATGTCCGCGCGAACGCGCATCGAATCCTCGGCGTCTTGAGATCAGGCCGAATGCCGTGTGACGGCGCGTGGCCGGCGGACCACGTTGATACGTTCGAGCGATGGACCGAGACCGGCATGGCGCCCTGATGGAGCAGCGCTGACGGAACACTTCCGGTAGATCTAGCCAAGCCATCACAATCGCGCTAGACCTACAAGATGCGTATTCGTCCGGTTCTTGCGTTAGCTGTCGTCGGCACGTTCGCTGCCGTCACGGGCCTGGTCTCGGCCAGTGCCAGTCCGTCCAGCCAGTCGCTGGACATCCAGAAAGCCGCCCCTGCCCAGGCGCGCGCGGCTACCGCCGCCGACCCGTGCGGCTATACGGCTGCGGTGCCCGCTGATCGGTTCAAGGGCATCCCGACGTTCGATGCCGCCAAGGCGCCGGAGCCGTATTCGGCAACGCTGATCACGACGCAGGGCGCCATCACGTTCCGAGCGCTAACCGATAAGGCGCCCTGCACGACGTACTCGTTCCGGTTCCTCGCCGAGCGGTTCTATTACAACTTGACCCACTGCCATCGCCTCGTGACGCAGCGGATCTTCGTGTTGCAGTGCGGCGACCCGACGGGCACCGGCAGCGGCGCTCCGGGCTACTCGTTCAACGACGAGAATCTTGCCGGCGCCACCTACCCGGCAGGCACCGTTGCGATGGCCAACGCCGGGCCGAACACCAACGGCAGCCAGTTCTTCTTCGTCACGAAGGACACGACGCTCAGGCCGAACTACACGCCTTTCGGCGTGGTCACGCGCGGCATGGATGTGCTTGCCAAGATTGCCGCGGGCGGCGAGGACGACCAGAACGGCCCAGGCGACGGATACCCCAACAAGTACGTGGGCATCCTGTCCGTCGTGATCGGCCGGTAGCGGCGTCTCGATGGTCTTGGCCGGCCACCAGCCGTCTGTGATCAACGCGCGGGCCGGCGCCGCTACGCTGGGATCGCAACTCCGAAGATCGCGGCGACGCCCACGCCGAGGAGGGTTTCCAGGACGCGCTCGTTGAACCGGCCCTGCGCCGTGCCGGGGGCACCGTAGATGAGCAGCGAGATGACGAGGAAGGTGGTGAACCCGCCGGTGACGTACCACCGGCTGGCGCGCGTCGCCGCCAGCGCGGTGAGGTCGGCGACGATGATCGCCGCCAGTACCCCGGCGGGCACACCGATCAGCGCGACGATGCATGCGGCGAGCGCGCCGGCGGTGACGGCGATGAGCCTTCCGGCAGCGCGCAGGCGGGTCATCTCGGCAGTGGGGCGCATGACGAGCAGGCAGGCGGCGGTGGCCCAGCCCTTGTGATCGAGATCGAGCGCGTAGCCCAGACCTGCGCAGATCGCTCCGGCGAGACCGAGCCGAATACCGTATTCGACCAGTGCAGCTCTAGCGATTGGTGCCGAGGTCGGCCGGCGCGGGGCCGGGCGTTGGGGCCAGCACAGCGCGAGCAGCCAGCCGATAACTGCGCCGGTGGCCATAAGCGCCGCCGCTTCCGCGGCGGAGTGGACGGTGTCAAAGCTCAGGCCGCCGCCGACCATCGGAACGGCGAGGGCCATGAGCAGGCGTCCGACCGGACGTTGACCCGACAGGATCGCCGAGCCCAGCGCCAACACGAAGATCCCGCCGACCGCCAGCCACCAGTGCCGGCCCAGAACGGCCCCCAACATGAGACCGAGGCCGATACACAGCCCCACGATGACGATCGCGTGCCGGCTGCGCCGGGGGCCGGTGAC
>JBPYES010000368.1:0-15640 GCA_051984825.1 Jatrophihabitantaceae bacterium | reverse complement strand
GCAACGTGATCGGCATCAACGCTGCGATCGCCACTCCCAATACAGGAGGGCTGCAGATCCCGGGGCAGACCCAGCAGTCAGGCAGCATCGGAATCGGCTTCGCCATCCCGTCCGACGAGGTCAGCCGCATCGCTGCGGAGCTGATCGCGTCAGGCAAGGCGACGCACGCCTTCCTCGGGGTGGGCCCGGCCAACCAGCAGGCGAACAACGTCACCGGTGCCCAGATCGGTTCGGTTCAGCCGAACACCGCCGCGGCGAAGGCCGGCCTCAAGACTGGCGACGTCGTGACCAAGGTCGACGACCAGCGCGTGGACGACTTCGACGGGCTCGCCGCCGCGATCCGCTCGCACGTCCCCAACCAGACCGTGACACTGACGATCATCCGCGGCGGCAAGACGTCGACGCTCCACGTAACGCTCGGCAGCCAGACGGGCTGACTTGCTGAGAGGCCGGGCCGCGTCCCGTTGGCGGGGCGCCGCCCGGCCGGCCGAACTCGGCCGCTGTCGCGCGATGTGCCGCTAGTCCGCCTTGCGCAGCTCGACGCAGCACTCCCCCGGACGCACCTCGAGGCGCGCCTGCACGCCGCCGGCGCCCAGGCCGGCAAGAATCCCGGCCAGGAAGTCGCGGTTGATCGCACACACCAACTCGGGTGCCCGAGCCGCCAGCGGATGGAACGGGCAGTTGCGTAGCCGCACCGAGTCCGGCCCGGCGTGCGCCGGCTCGTACCCATATCGCTCACACACCGCGCTCGCCAGCGCAAGCCCGCGCTCGGCACCGAGACGCCCCGGCCGTATCCGGTCGCGCTCGGCCACGCCGAGGCGCTCGCCATAGCCGCGGGCGACGCGGCGCGCAGCCAGATCGAGCCGATCGGACGCCTCGGCCGCCAGTACCGTCTCCAACAGGAGTTCGGCCAGCAGATCCGGGCGGCGGGCCGGCACCGCGACCGCGACGTCGTGCCCGGACGGCTCGTACACCTTGGGAGCACGGCCTACCCGCCGAATGCCACCTGACGCGTACCCGGCACGCAGCAGGCCGACATCGACGAGCTTGTCGAGATGGAACGCCGCGAGCTTTCGAGAGATCCCGACCGCGGCCGCGGCATCCTCTCGAGTGACGGGTGCGGGCGCGTCACGGACGCATTGATACAGCGCGCGCCGCACGTCGTCGTCGAGCGCTGCGACGGCTGCGATGGCCGGGCGCTCCGCGTCCACGTTGCCAACTATAACGGCAATCGCAAGAGTCGATGCCTAGAATCTATCGACGTTGACAGGACGGCGGTAAAAACGCCAAACTTGGTTAGCGATATTTGACGAGACCTTGGAGTTGACGTCTGATGCCGGTCCAACTCGTCCACCGCGAAGTCGACGCACCGATACCCGGGCTACACGTGGTCCACCCGCAAAGGGACGTCGACATCGCTGCCGCCACGCGGGCCGCCGCAGAGTTCCTCACGGCGCTGAACGTGCCCATAGACACGGACGGGATGCGTGACACACCGGCCCGGATGGCTCGCGCGTACGCCGAGTTCTTCGCGCCGCGTCCCTTCGAGCCCACGACGTTCCCGAACGACGAGGGCTACGACGAGCTCGTGCTTGCTCGCCGCATCCCGTTCCGGTCGATCTGCGAGCATCACCTGCTCCCCTTCGTCGGCGTCGCGCACGTCGGCTACCTGCCCGATGCGCGCATCATCGGCCTGTCCAAGCTGGCCCGCATCGTTGAGCACTTCGCATGCCGCCCGCAGGTACAGGAACGGCTCACCAAGCAAGTCGCGGACTGGCTACAGGCCAGTCTTGCCCCCGTCGGCGTCGGCGTCGTGCTCGAAGCCGAGCACATGTGCATGACGTTGCGGGGCGCCAGCGCCAACGGCTCGCTGACTACCACATCGACTTTGCTGGGCACACTACGCAGTGACGCGCGGGCGCGAGCAGAATTCTTCACACTGGCCCGATCGTCCGACGACGGAGGACACCGATGACGACGTTCGTGATCGTGGGTGGTGGGCTCGCCGCCGCCAAGGCCGCGCAAGCATTGCGCGAGCAGGGATATGACGGCGAGCTGATCCTGTTCGGGGACGAACAGCTGCTTCCCTACGAGCGCCCACCGCTGTCAAAGAGCTACCTCATGGGCGACTCGCCATTCGACGAGGCGATCGTCCACCCGGAGTCGTGGTACGCCGAACACGAGGTCGAGCTGCGGCTGGGCACCCGGGTCAGCGCGCTGCACCCCGCCGACCACGCGATCGAGGCGGGTGAGCGTGTCAATTACGACAAGCTCCTGCTCGCCACCGGTTCTACGCCGCGCCACCTGCCGGGCGACGACGCGTTGCTGCACCTGCGCCGGCGCGGCGACTCGGATGCGATCAAGGCGACGTTCGGGCACGGCCGACTGGTCGTTGTCGGCGGAGGCTGGATCGGACTCGAGGTCGCGTCTGCCGCTCGCCAGGCCGGCAGCGAGGTCGTCGTCCTCGAGGCCATGGAGGTGCCGCTGCAGACGGCGATCGGCCCGGAGCTCGGGCAGGTGTTCGCCGACATGCACCGCGAGCACGGCGTCGACCTGCGCACTCGCGTGAGCGTGGCCGAGCTGTACTCGGGCGGGGTACGCCTGCGCGACGGCACCCCCATCGATGCCGAGGCGGTGCTGATCGCGATCGGTGCGCGCCCCAACACGGATCTCGCCGAGGCGGCAGGGCTTGCTGTCGACAACGGTGTCCTCGTCGACGCCGCGCTTCGCACCAGCGACCCGGACATCTACGCCATCGGCGACATCGCGAACGAGGAGCATCCGTTCCTGGGCCGGCGCGTGCGTGTAGAGCACTGGGCCAACGCCCTCAACCAGCCGGCCACCGCCGCCGCAGCCATGCTCGGCAAGCCGGCGAGCTACGCCGAACTGCCGTACTTCTACACCGACCAGTACGACCTCGGCATGGAGTACGTCGGCCTTGCCCAGGATTACGCCGACGTGGTGTTCCGCGGCGACCGGGCAGCGCGCGAGTTCATCGCGTTCTGGCTGGACGGCGACCAGCGCGTCCTCGCCGGCATGAACGTCAACGTGTGGGACGTCGTCGAGCCGATCAAGGCGCTGATCGGCTCGCGCGCGTCCGTCGACCCGAAGCGGCTCGCGGACCCGGACATTCCGCTCGATGAGGTTGCCGAGTAGTGCCGACTCACGACGTCTTCAACGTCCCGCCGCCGCTCACCGGCAACGCGTTCACCAGCGACCCGTCGCTGCGGCTGCCCGAGCTCGGCGAGACGGACGTCAAGTCGCTGGTCGCGCTCGGCGAGCTGGCCGGCAGCGAGCAGGCCGCCGAGTGGGGGCGTCTCGCGAACAGCTACCCGCCCATGCTGCGCACCCATGACCGGTACGGGCACCGAATCGATGAAGTCGAGTTCCACCCTGCCTGGCATTCGCTGATGACGGTAGCCGTCGAGAACGGCATGCACGGCACACCGTGGCGCGACGGGGGCCACTTGGCGCGCGCCGCGAAGTTCTACGTATGGGCGCAGGTGGAAGCCGGGCACGGGTGCCCCGTGTCGATGACGTACGCGGTCGTGCCGGCACTGCGGCACGCACCGGAACTGGCGGCGCAGTACGAGGCGCTGCTCGCGGCCACCTCGTACGACTTCGGCTTGCGCGCGCCGCTCTCCAAGGCGGGGCTGCTTGCCGGCATGGCCATGACGGAGAAACAAGGGGGCTCGGACGTCCGCGCCAACACCACGCGCGCTGTTCCGGCGGGAGACCACTTCCTGATCACCGGTCACAAGTGGTTCTGCTCGGCGCCCATGTGCGACCTGTTTCTTGTGCTGGCACAGGCACCGGATGGGTTGTCCTGCTTCCTCGTACCGCGTGTGCTCCCCGACGGCACGCGTAACCCGTTCCTGATCCAGCGGCTCAAGGACAAGCTGGGCAACCGCTCGAACGCGTCATCCGAGGTCGAGTTCGACGGCACGTCCGGCTGGCTGATCGGGGCAGAGGGTGCCGGCATCCGCACGATCATCGACATGGTCACGATGACGCGCCTCGACTGCGTGATCGGCAGCGCGGCGGGACAGCGCGCAGCGCTCAGCCAGGCTGTACATCACGCACAATACCGGTCAGCGTTCGGCCGACCGCTGATCGCGCAGCCGCTTATGCGCGAGGTGCTGGCCGATCTCGCCGTCGACCAGGCCGCATCGACCGCGCTGTGGACGCGCATCGCGCGCGGCGTGGACGCCGGCGAGACGCAGTTCGTGCGGCTGGCCGTCGCGGCGGCGAAGTACTGGGTGTGCAAGCGCACTCCGCCTTTCGTCGCCGAAGCGCTCGAGTGTCTCGGCGGCAACGGCTACGTCGAGGAAAGCGTTATGCCACGACTGTTTCGGGAGTCACCGCTCAACGGCATCTGGGAAGGCTCGGGCAACGTCATCGCCCTGGACGTGCTGCGGGCCGTGCGCCGTGACCCGGAAAGCCTGACCGCGGTGCTCGCGGAGCTGGAGACCGGGACCGACCCGCGGCTGGACGCCGCGATCACGACACTCAGAGCAATGATCGACGGCGTCGATGAGCGGGGCGCCCGGTCGCTCGCGAGCCAGCTCGCTCGCTGCCTCGCGGCCTCGCTGCTGATACGGCTCGCTCCGGGCCCAGGGGCCGATCGGTTCCTGGCCCAGCGACTGGCAGAGCCGGCGACCGGCGGGTACGGCGAATCGTCCGGACCTGCGACCGACGCCGTGCTTGCCCGACTCACGAATTGAGGCCCGCGACTCGCGGACCGAGGCAGCGCCAAAACACCGCGATTGCGGCTGGGACTTGACGTGAGCAAGATCGACTGTATTGTCCTCATGGGGACGGCCTGGTTACGCATGGAATTCGGTTCGAAACACAGAGCGCGGGATCCCTACGACTCTGCGGCGGTCCATGCGTACAGGCGGCGCGGAGGAACCCCCGACCCTGCGCGCCGCGACGCCGTCCAAGGATCCCCGGCGCACGCCGCCGGGGATCCGCCAGTGTTTACGCCTCTTCGTCTTCGTCGTCGGTAGTCTCGGTGTCGTCGGCATTGGCTGATGGCCGCTGGATAACGACCTTGCCCGACTCGAGGTCGATGCGCTTGCCGCCCGACGAGTCGCCGATCTCTTCGCGGGTCGACTGCAGTCGCCGCTTCTCCTCGTCCATGTGGCGCTTGGCCGGGTTGAAGAGCGTGTCGAGGCCCCACTGCGTCATGACGCGCCCCTCACTTCCGGTGTCATAGTTCGAGGTTACGTCGTGCGGGCACGTTCCGCCGCACGGCCTCGGCCGCTGATGACAGCTTGTGATCTAGTATGGGTGGATCGCCGCAATTACCCGGTATCACTGCTTCGAGTAGGCGAAGGGCCGCACGGCGATGATCACTCGATCGGGCGAATCCGGAGGCGGCGACGGGCGGTCGCGGCCGTATCGGGCAGCCAGCTCGACGTAGAACGCCCCGGTGGGATCAGGGTCGACCTGCTCCACGATGCCGCGCGCCTGAAGGTAACGATACGGCTGCTCGGGATCGGTGACCGACAACGCCACATGCGGGTTGTGCTCGATGTTGCGCAGCTTCGCGCGGCGGGTCGTGTGCGTGAACCGCAACACTTCACCGTCCCAGGAGAACCACATGGGCGTCACTGCCGGATTTCCGTCGGGCCGGACGGTCGCAAGGTGGCCGATCAGCGGGCGGACCAACAGGTCTTCGTAGCCGTTTGGGATCTCAGTCATATCCGTGGCCAACGCGACTTCTCACGCCGCTGATTCCCTGGATTGGCTAATAGTCCACTTACTGACAATCGAGCGACGCTGCATTCCGCTTCTGCGCTCAGCCATGTCATGGGCGCGGATCGATTGCCTGCCTTCTGACATTCGGCAGATTCGGGCGTGCCGACACGGCAAGATGGGCGCATGTCCGATCGCTTCTCGCGACTCGCCGAGGTTCGTGCCTCTACGTCCGCGCTGCTCGCCGGCCTCGACGTCGAGCGCTGGACCGACACAGATGTGCGTGCGCCGTCGGTGCTTCCGGGATGGACGCGCGGCCACGTGCTCACTCACATCGCGCGCAATGCCGACGGCATCGCCGCCACACTTGCCGGCGCACTGCGTGACGAGATCGTGCCGCGCTACCCCGGTGGCGGTGCCGGCCGTGACGCCGACATCGAGGCCGGAGCGGGACGCGGGGCGGTCGAGCTGATCGCTGACGTCCGCGACTCGGCCGACCGGCTGGATCGCGTGTACGGCGCCGTGGCGGACGCGTCCGGATGGGATCTCACGACCGAAAACGGCCGTCCGGCGCACACCTGGCTGAATGCTCGCTGGCGCGAGGTCGAGATTCACCGCGCCGACCTGCGCGGCGCCTTCGGCGCGTCCGGATGGCCGGCGACGTTCGTCGGCTACCTGCTCCCCAGGCTGGCGGGCGAGGTCAGCATTCGGACGAGCCAGCCGCTTCGGATCGAGGTAGCGCACGACGGCTGCACGACGACCGACCTCGGCGGCAGCACATGGCCGTCCGGCGGCGCCGACGGAATCACCGTTCGCGGCCCGGACTGGGCGCTGCTCGCGTGGCTCACCGGCCGCCCGGCGCTCGCGGACGGGCAGCTCAGCACGATGCCGGAGCTCTCGACCTGGGGGTAGCGCCTCGACCTGCCCACACTGTCTGTCCGGACGCCGGTCCGTAGCGTGCGCTCCATGACGATAGATGCGTATCTGGGTGCAGCCCGATCGGCTGCCGAGCTGCTGCACCGCCCGGAGATAGCCGCCGGGTGGGACCGGCCGAGCGCCCTGCCGGAATTCACCGTGCGTGGCCTCGCCGGACACTTGGCCAACCAGGTGCTCAGCGTCCGGCTGGTGCTCAGGGCCGACGCGCGGTCCAGCGCGCCGATTGGTGTGCTCGATCACTACCGGCGGGTGGCTTGGATCGATGCCGAACTCGACGATCCGGTCAACGTGGAGACCCGCGAGAACGGCGAGCGCACCGCCGCCGGTGGCCCGGCCGTCCTCGCCGAGCAGGTCGACGCGACCGTCGCGTCACTCGCCGCCCTGCTGCCCGCCGAGCCGGCCGACCGAGTCGTCTTCCTGCCGTGGACGGGCTGGTCGCTCTCCCTGCCGGACTTCCTGGTCACCCGGATGATGGAAATCGCTGTCCACTCGGACGACCTCGCTGTGAGCGTCGATGTCGCGACCCCTGCGCTACCCGATAACGTGCTCCGGCCGGTGGTCGGGCTGCTGTCGGACCTCGCTGTGCGGCGACATGGTGCTGCCGCGGTGTTGCGGGCGCTCAGTCGCGCGGAGCGCGCGCCAGCGAGCATCGCCGCGTTCTGAATTGACTGGGACAATCCATCGTGTGACCGAGGAGCCAGAGCTCGGCGAGATCGAGTGGCTGGATGGCAGCCCGCCCGATCAGCCGGACGGGGGCCGCCCCGGTGCATCCTGGCGCTGGTATGCCGTCGGATTCGTCGCGCTTGTTGCAGTTGTGCTGGTGATAGCCGTCCAACGCAGTCCCTCGCACAAGGCAGCCCATTCGACGAGCTCGGCGCCGGGCACGACGGCTCCACGCACGCCGCCGAGCACGCAGTCGGCGAGCGCGCAGACGTTGCCGAATGCCGCGTCGATCACGGTGACGAACCTCGGCCGGCCGCTGCTTGATGTGCCACGCCGCTGGGACCTCTTCGCCCGTGACTCCGATGCCGTATTGCGGATCCAGCTGGCCACCGGCCGCGTCGTCCGCACTCCGATGCCGCCCCTGCTGGGCGACGGCCCGATGTCGCTTCTGGCCGGGCCGGACCGGGTGATCGTCAAATCCTGGCAGAGCGGCGGCGTCGTCATCCGTGATGATCAGCCGGCGCGCTCTCTTACCGGCGCGCTCGCCGGCTACGGCCCGGTCTTGCCCGGGCCCGAGCCGGGGCAGCTGTGGATTCAGCCCCACGGCAATGCGGACGATTCCCAGCACATGACCCTGGTCGGTTTCGACGGCCGGCAGGGCGACGACATCTCCGTAGAGGTCGCCGGCATGCCGAGCCCCGACGGCGCCGGCTACTTGCTTAGCTATCTGACCGGTGGCATCTATGACGCCAGGCCCGGCTCGTTGCGCCGCATAACGACAGGCGCACTACTGGCGATCGGCCCGACGCGGTGGCTCACCGAAGAGTGCGATGCACAGCATCGCTGCACGACCGACGTCATCAATCGCAGCACAGGTGCGCATCATGTGCTCGGCCCGGGCTCTGATTCCGACGCCCCGACCGGGGTCATCTCGCCCGACGGCCGCACCGCGGCCGTGTTACACAGCGAGCAGCCGCTGACGCTTTCCATGCTGGACCTCACTACCGGCGTCGACCACCAGACCAGGGTGGAAATCGACCGCGACGCGGCGTTCGACGGGACGTCGATGGTCTGGACGCCGGACGGCCGCTGGCTCATCGTCGCCGACATGACTGGGCATCTCGTCGTCGTGGACGACGCCGGGCATTCGCGAGTGCTGACGAACCAGATCACCCGCGTCAGCCAGCTCGCGCTACGCGCCGGCTTGTAATACCCCGCAGGCTTCCGCGTCGCTGACCTGGCGGAAGTCGTCGTAGTACATGCCGACGGCGCCGAGGCGTTTGGGCACGTACACGACTACGACGTCGTCCGCCTCCAGCTCCAACTGCGCAACGGCCTGCCAGGACGCGACCGGAGCGGCGACGACGACCTTGTCGGCCGTGCTGCGGGCGGCAGCCACCGCGGCACGCATTGTCGCGCCGGTCGCCAGCCCGTCGTCGACGAGGATGGCGGTCCGGCCGGAGAGATCGGGAGGCGGACGGTCACCGCGGTATGCCGTCTCGCGACGACGCAGCTCCTCGAGCTCCTGCTGGGTGATGGCCTCCAGCTCTTCCTGGCTGATGCCAGGAGCGCTGGCCAGCACATCGTTGTTGAGGACGCGCACGCCGCCGGTCGCGACGGCGCCCATCGCCAGCTCCGGGTATCCGGGAACGCCCAGCTTGCGAACCGCGAACATGTCCAACGGCGCCTTGAGCGCGGCCGCCACCTGAGCCGCGACGGGCAATCCGCCGCGGGGCAGTCCGAGCACGACAGCGTCTCCGCCGGCGTCCCGCTCGGCGAGCAGCGCACCGAGCTCGCGGCCGGCAGCGGCGCGATCCGCGAATCGGGCCGTGGCGTCGCCTCCTCGCTCGCCTCCATGCTGGTCGCCGCTGATCGACAGCGCAACGACGGACCCTACTCGGGATCAGCCGGTGCGGTCGATCACGCGCTCGGTGAGCGCCTCGAACCCTCTGCGAGCTGGGATGTCCGGCAACTCGGCAAGCATGCCGCGTGCCTCGTCCGCATAGCGCGAAAGCGTGGCCCGGGCCTCGTCGAGGGCGGTCGACGAGCGCAGCAAAGACAGCGCCTCCGCATGCTCGGCATCGTCCAGGAGCGGGTGTGAGACGAGCGTCCGCAACCGTGAGGACGACGCCGACGAACGCAGCGCGTACAACACGGGCAAGGTCGCGACGCCCTCGCGCAGGTCGGTGCCCGGCGTCTTGCCGGATTCCGTCGAGTCGGACGCGATATCAAGGATGTCGTCGGAGATCTGGAACGCCACTCCGATCCGTTCCCCGAACCGGCGCAGCGTGTCCACAGTGGACTGTTCGACGCCGGCGAAGCGCGCCCCGAACTCCGCCGACGTCGCGATCAGCGAACCGGTCTTCTCGGCGAGCACGCCCAGGTAATGCTCGATCGCGTCGTCGTCCGGGCCCGGGCCCACGGTCTCCCGGATTTGCCCGGTAACCAGACGCTCGAACGTCCGCGCCTGCAATCGCACCGCCGCGGGGCCGAGGTCGGCGAGGATGTCCGACGCTCGGGCGAACAGGAAATCGCCGGTGAGGATCGCGATCGTGTTGTCCCACCGGGCATTCGGCGACGGTGCGCCGCGCCGTACCCGCGCCTCGTCCATGACGTCGTCGTGGTACAGCGTGGCGAGGTGGGTCAGTTCGACGACGACCGCTGCAGACAGGACCTCGGGCGCCGAGGCGTCCCCGAAGTGTGCCGCGAGCACAGTCATCAACGGCCGGAACCGCTTGCCGCCAGCGTCGACCAGGTAGCGCGCCGCCTCGGCGATGAATGCATCCTCCGCACGTACTGCATCCCGCAGCATGACCTCGACGGCATCGAGGCCGGCTCGCACCGACGCCTCTAGGCGGGCGTCGGCGAAGTCGACCCCGATCGAAGACGTCACCCGCGAAGTCTCGCCGCGTGCGAAGCCAGTTCGAGGACCGGTTGCGGGAACACGCCGAGCACGATCGTCACGAGCGTGCCGAGCGTCAGCGCAAACGTCGTTGTGGGCGACGGAATCGCAACTGTCGGCGCGTTTTCCGGCGGCTCGGCGAAGAACATCAGCACGACGATGCGCAGGTAGTAGAACGCCGCTATCGCCGAGGCGATCAGCGCGATGACCACTAGCGGCCCGGAGTCGTGGTACGCGGCCCGGAACACCGTGAACTTCCCGATGAACCCTGCCGTAAGTGGGATCCCGGCCATCGACATCAGGAGGATTGTCATGACGACGGCGACGACCGGACTCTTGCGCGCGAGCCCCGACCATTGCGAGAGATGCGTCGCCTCGCCGTCCGGGTCGCGGACCAGCGTGACCAGCCCGAACGCGGCCAGAGTCGCGAAGCCGTACGTGACCAGGTAGAACAGCGTGCTCGACACGCCGTCCTTCGACAACGCGATCACGCCGACCAGGATGAAGCCCGCGTGCGCGATCGAGGAGTACGCGAGAATGCGCTTCACGTCGGTCTGGGTGAGTCCGAAGATCGCGCCGACCGCCATGGTCGTGATGGCGACCGCCCACATGACCGGGCGCCAGTCCCATTGCGTGTTCGAGAAGCCGACGTAGAGCACGCGCAGGATCGCCCCGAACGCGGCGATCTTCGTGCATGACGCCATGAACGCGGTAACGGCGGTCGGCGAACCCTGATACACGTCCGGGGTCCAACTGTGGAACGGCGCGATGCCCGCCTTGAACAGCAGCCCGACCACGAGCAACGCGAGGCCGAGGTAGAGCAGCACATCCGAGCGCGTCGAGGTCTGCGCCGCAGAGAGGATGGCAGGCAGGTCGACAGAATTGGCGTACCCGTACAGCAATGCCAGCCCGTACAGGAAGAACGCGGACGCGAACGCTCCGAGCAGGAAGTACTTGAGTGCCGCCTCCTGTGACAGCAGCCGACGCCGCCGGGACATGCCGGCCATCAGGTACAGCGGCAGCGACAGCACCTCGAGGGCGACGAACATCAGCAGCAGGTTGTTGGCGATCGGGAAGATCAGCATGCCGGACACGGCGAACAGCGCGAGCGGGAAGATCTCGGTCTGGACGCGATTGCTGCGCTGTAGCTCGCGATCACGCGGCGAGCCGACGACGACGGCGGCCTGCGCCACGATCGGGCTGCCCTCGACGGAACGTTCGGCGATGAGCAGCACGGACGTGATCGCGAGCAGCAGGATCGAGCCCTGGATGAACAGGCCCACGCCATCGATTGCGACCGCTCCGCCGACGGTGGTCTCGGACGTGCCGTGCAGGACGAACACCGCGATCAGCGCGGCGAGCAGGCTCACGATCGTTAGCGGGACCTGTACCACGAAGCGGTCGTCGCGCCGCACGAACGCCTCGACCAGCACGCCCAGGCACGCCGCTCCGAGCACGATGAAGATCGGCCACAGTGCGTGGTACGAGATCGACGGCGCCTGTATCGCGGCCGCCTGCGCAGCAGCCGTCATCGCCCACCTCCAATGGCCGTGCCGGACGACGGGGTCGGGTCGGTCTGGTGGACGTCCTGAAGGGTGGCCTTGACCGCCGGATTGATAATGTCGATCACCGGCTTGGGATAGACGCCGAGGAACAGGATGATCGCGATGAGCGGTCCTATGGCGAATGCTTCACGGACGCTCAGGTCGCGGAACCTGCGGACCTTGTCGCTGATCTTGCCGGTCATGGTGCGTTGGTACAGCCACAACACGTAGATCGCCGCGAGGATGATGCCGAGCGTGCCGAGGATCGCCAGCCCCTTGTGCCGGGTGAACGTTCCTACGAGCACGAGGAATTCGCTCACGAACGTCGACAGGCCGGGTAAGGCCAGAGATGACAGGACAGCGATCAGGAAGACGCCGGCGAGCCACGGCGTGACCTTGGACGTGCCGCCGTAGTCCGCGACGTTGCGGCTCTTGCCACGGGCGATGAGCAGCCCGACGATCAAGAACAGCATGCCTGTGGAGAAGCCGTGGTTGACCATGTACAGCACGGCTCCGGTGCCGCCCTGCGATGTGAACGCGAAGATGCCCAGCCCGATGAAGCCGAAGTGAGCGACCGACGTGTACGCGACGAGCCGTTTCATGTCGCGCTGGCCGATTGCCAGGAATGCTGCATACAGGATGCCGATCACGGACAGGATCAGCACCGTCGGAGCGAAGTACCGGGATGCGTCCGGGAAGAGTGGCAGGCAGTATCGGAGGAATCCGAACGTGCCGACCTTGTCGAGCACCCCCACGAGCAGCGCCGCACCGCCGGCCGGTGCCTCCGCTCCGGCGTCGGGTAGCCAGGTGTGGAAAGGCACCAGCGGAGCCTTGATGGCGAACGCGATGAAGAAGCCGAGGAACAGCCACTTCTGTGTGGCGTTGTCGGGGATCGAGCCGATCAGCTCGGTGAACGAGAACGTCCCCTTACCGGAGCTCACGTAGAGGCCGATCACCGCGGCCAGCATGAGCAGACCGCCGAACAGCGAGTACAGGAAGAACTTCATCGCGGCGTACTGCCGGCGCGGTCCGCCGAAGCTGCCGATGATGAAGTACATCGGCACGAGCATCGCCTCGAAGAAGACGTAGAACAGGAAGACGTCCAGCGCCGAGAACACGCCGATCATGAAGAACTCGAGGAGCAGTACCAGGGCGAAGTACGTCTTGACGCTGCGCCGCGGCGGCAACGTCTCTTCCGAGTCGCGGCGGCTGTCGAAGGAGTTCCAGGACGCGAGCACGACGGCCGGCACGAGGATCACCGACATCAGCAGCAGGACCAGCGCGATGCCGTCGACACCGAAGGCGAGGCGCACGCCGAGCGCCTTGATCCACGTCCAGCTGCCGACGAACTGGAATCGGGGCCCGTTCGTGTCGAAGTTGAAGGCAATGATGATCGTGTAGATCGCGATCGCCAGGGTGAGCGCGAGGGTGACCTGTTTCGCGAGTTTGGGTTCGTGCTTGGGCAGGCTGAACACCACGAGCGAGCCGACCAGCGGAAGCAGGACGAGTATGAGGATCGCCGGATTGTGCATCAGCCGAACCTCACCGCGAGTAGGACGGCCACTACAGCAACGGCGCCGGCCAGCATCGACAGCGCGTAACTTCGCACGAACCCGGTTTGCAGCCTGCGCAATCGGCTCGATCCGCCCCCGAACGCAGCGGCCAGGCCGTTGACCACGCCGTCTACTCCCCTGCTGTCGAAGTACACCAGCGCTCGGGTTAGCCACAGGCCGGGGCGTTCGAACGCGGCCTCGTTGACGGCGTCCGCGTAGAGGTTGTTGCGGGCGGCGGTCGTGACCGGCGAGACGCCCACCGGCTGGGTCGCCGGGACCGGGCGCGTGCCGAATGCCACCCAGGCACCGCCCACGCCGAGTGCTACCACCAGCAGCGTCAGCAAGGTGAGCACGACCGGCGAAACCGTGTGCACGCCCTCCTCGACGCTGGGGCCGACCGACGGCGTCAGCCAGTGCTGCAGCCCGCCGCCGTAGATCATTAGGTAGCCGCCGATCAAGGAGGCCACAGCCAGCACGATCATCGGCCACGTCATGATCCGCGGCGCCTCGTGCGGGTGCGCGTCGTCCTCCCAGCGGCGTTCACCGTGGAACGTCATGACCAGCGCCCGCGTCATGTAGAACGCGGTGATGCCCGCGCCGATCAGTGCGGTCAGGCCCAGGATCCACCCGGACGTGCCGCCCTTGTCGAGCGCAGCCTCGATGATCTTGTCTTTGGTCCAGAAGCCGGTGGCCCCCGGGAAACCGATAATCGCTAAATATCCGCAGACGAACACCAGATATGTGATCGGCATGACCCGGGCCAGCCCACCGAGGCGGCGCATGTTGATGCGGTCGTTCATGGCGTGCATCACCGACCCGGCGGACAGGAACAGCGCCGCCTTGAAGAAGCCGTGACCGAGCAGGTGCATGATGCCGATGCTGTACACGCCGGAGCCCAGACCGACGGCGAGGAACATGTAGCCGATCTGGCTGACCGTCGAATAGGCAAGGACGCGTTTGAGGTCGTCCTGCCCGCATCCGCAGATACACCCGTACAGCAGCGTGATCGCCCCGACGACTACAACCGCGGTGCGCGCCGCCTGCGACTGGTCGAAGATCGCGGCCGATCGGGCGATCAGGTACACACCCGCGGTGACCATGGTCGCCGCGTGGATGAGCGCCGACACGGGCGTAGGGCCTTCCATGGCGTCCGGCAACCATGCCTGGAGCGGGAACTGGCCCGATTTGCCGCACGCGCCGAGCAGCAGCATGAAGCCCAGTGCGGCGGCCACGCCCTTCGTGTAGTGGGCGTTGCCGAAAAGCAGATCGCCGTACGAGGTCGTGCCGAAGTAGGCGAACATCGTGAAGATCGCGATCAGCAGGCCGACGTCGCCGACCCGGTTCATGATGAACGCCTTCTTCGCCGCGGTGGCTGCCGACGGGGTGTTGTAGTACCCGATGAGCAGGTACGACGCGAGACCGACGCCTTCCCATCCGACGTACAGCGACAGGTAGTTGTTGCCAAGGACGAGCAACAGCATTGCGGCGATGAACAGGTTGAACCAGCCGAAGAAGCGCCGGCGTCCCGGGTCGCCGGCCATGTAGCCGACCGCGTAGATGTGGATCAACCCACCGACCCCGGTGATCAGTAGCGCGAAAACAAGCGATAGCGGATCGAGCAGGATGCCGAAGTCCACGTGCAGCCCGCCGACCGCGATCCACGTGTAGTAGTTCTTGGTGATCTCGCGGTCGGACTGGCCCTTCACCGAGAAGAAGAGCACGAGGGTGAAGATGAACAGGGCCGCCGGGACGAGTGCGCCCAGCCAGTGGCCCCATTTGTCCGCGCGCTTGCCGGCCAGCAGCAGCACGGCCGCTGACAACGCCGGCACCGCGACCAGCAGCCATGCCGCCGACTGGACGCCCTGAGCGGTAGTCACAGCCCCGCCCTTCGAAGCTGTCCGTGTGTCGTGTCGTCATGGCGACGCGACGCACGGACAACTCCAGTGGAGGTGCCGGCAGGCACGATCACTCGGTGCTCCTCAGTACTTGAGCAGGTTGGCGTCGTCCACAGACGCCGACCGCCGGGTTCGGAAGATGGACATGATGATCGCGAGACCGATCACGACCTCAGCAGCGGCCACGATCATCACGAAGAAGGCGATGACCTGCCCGTCCAGCGAGCCGTTGATGCGCGAGAACGTGACGAGGCTGAGGTTCACCGCGTTGAGCATCAGCTCGACGCACATGAACACCACGATCGCGTTGCGCCGCACGAGCACCCCGACTGCGCCGATCGTGAACAGCGCAGCGGATAGGACCAGGTAGTAGGTGGGGGTCATGAGCCGTGGCCTTCCATGAGCATCGCAGCGAGTACCGCAGCGAGCGGAAGCGAGCGAGGAACG
>JBPYES010000367.1:0-6637 GCA_051984825.1 Jatrophihabitantaceae bacterium | reverse complement strand
TGGACCTCGCCGACCCGCTCGACAAGCACCTGTACGGAACGCCGGTCGGCGAAGTCCGCATCGCCGAGTTGCTCGGGCACACCGCGGGGCTGGCATCCGAGTCCGCCGGTCCATGGTGGGAGCGGGTGCCGGGCGAGCCGGCGCTCTCCGACGCGCTGGGCGCCGACCCGCTGCGCCATCCCGCGGGCCGGCTCTTTCACTACTCCAACCCGGGCTTCGGGGTGCTCGGCACGCTGGTCGCGCAGCTTCGCGGCGTGCCCTGGGGCGAGGCGCTGCGACAGGACATCCTCGAGCCGCTCGGCATGGTGCGCACGACGCTCCTGCCGCAGCAGCCGCACGCCTCCGGGTGGGCGGTGCATCCCTGGGCGGATGTGCTGCTGCCGGAGCCTGCTGAAGACGCCGGCCCGATGGCGCCGGCCGGGCAGCTCTGGTCGACGGTAACCGACCTGTGCCGGTTCGCGCGGTTTCTGGCCGAGGGCGATCCGGGCGTGCTGCGCCTCGAGACGTTGGAGGAGATGCGCGCGCCGTCGTCCGGGAGCACGGAACGTACCCAGGGGTACGGGCTCGGCACGCAATTGCTCTACGACGGTGACCGGACACTGGTCGGCCACACCGGGTCGATGCCGGGGTTCCTCGCCGCGGTCTGGCTGAGCGTGGACGAGCGGCTCGGCGCGATCGTCCTGGCGAACGCGACGTCCGGCATCCAGATCGGCAGCGTGGCCGCCGAGCTGATCGGTATCGTCGCGTCGCACGAGCCGCCGCTGCCGCCGCCGTGGCATCCGCTGGAGTCGATCGACGACGAGCTGCTCGCCCTGACGGGCACCTGGTACTGGGGACCGACCGGGTACGGCGTTTACCTGCTCGCCGATCGGCACTTGCGGCTCGAGCCGCTGCGTGGTTCGGGGCGCGCGTCTCGGTTCCGTCCCGAGCCGGACGGCACCTGGACCGGCCTCGAGGGCTACTACGACGGCGAGCGGCTGCGGATCGGGCGGGATGCGGCGGGGCGGGTCACCCACCTTGACGTCGGGACGTTCATCTTCACCCGTACGCCGTACGACCCCGCCGCGCCGGTTCCCGGCGGCGTCGACCTGGGTGGCTGGCGGGGCCTGCCCGGGTAGCCCGATCCCCCTCCTGTCTGCGACACGCCGATCTACATGTGGTGCGTGCCTTTGTCGTAGCCCCTACATATGGTGGTCCTTGCAGCTGGTTCGGCACGTCATCCAGGCGCGTTCGAGGCAAGAGGGAACCCGGTGCGAATCCGGGACTGCCCCGCAGCGGTGAGCGGGAACGACCGCCGTCAGAGCTACAGCCCGAAGACGACAGCGAGTGAGCATCGTAGGGCCGAAGGCCCGAGGAGCGGAGCGAGCGCGGAGTCGAGCAGCAGCTCAGCACTGGGCCTGATCAGCCTGGGAAGCGACGGCCAGTAGGCGCCGGGTACCTGGCACGCCCGCGAGTCCGAAGACCTGCCAGCGCGCCGCGCGCGACCGCGTGCGGCGGTCCGAGGCTGCGCGGGTCGGCCGACGGCAGGCCCCTGCGCCTCGTCGTCCCCTCGCGCAGCACCGAACTCGCGAGGGAGAGAGCGATGACGACAGGACACGCCACGATGCATGTCCGCAAGCGCAACGGCGACAGCGAGCCGGTCGACGTCAACAAGATCGTCCGCGCCGTGGAACGTTCTGCGGGCGGGCTTTCCGATGTCGACCCGCTGCGGGTCGCCACCAAGACGATCAGCGGCCTCTATGACGGGGCCACCACCTCGGAGCTGGACCGGCTCTCGATCCAGACCGCCGCCGAGATGATCGGCGAGGAACCGCAGTATTCCAAGTTGGCCGCCGGGCTCCTTGCCGGATACATCGGCAAGGAGGTGCGCGGCCAGGGCATCGCCTCATTCAGCCAAGCCGTGAAGCTCGGCCATGCCGAGGGCCTCATCGGCGACGACACGGCAGCGTTCGTCAAGGACAACGCCCGCAAGCTCGACGATGCGATCGACCCGGACGCGGACCGGCGCTTCGAGTACTTCGGGCTGCGCACCGTCTATGACCGTTACCTGCTGCGCCATCCGCGCACCCGCCAGGTGATCGAGACACCACAGTACTTCCTGCTGCGCGTCGCGTGCGGCCTGTCGAAAACGCCTGCGGAAGGCATCGGCTTCTATCGCCTGATGTCGTCGCTGGCCTACCTGCCGAGCTCGCCGACCCTGTTCAACTCGGGAACCCGGCATACCCAGATGTCCTCGTGCTACCTGCTCGACTCGCCGCGGGACGAGCTCGACTCCATCTACGAGCGGTACGCCCAGGTCGCGCGACTGTCCAAATACGCCGGTGGCATAGGCATTTCCTGGTCGCGAGTGCGTTCGCGCGGCGCGCTGATCCGTGGCACAAACGGCCAGTCGAACGGCATCGTGCCCTGGCTGCGAACGCTGGACGCCAGCGTGGCAGCGGTCAACCAGGGCGGCCGGCGCAAGGGCGCGGCGTGCGCCTACCTCGAGCCTTGGCACCCCGACATCGAGGAGTTTCTCGAACTGCGTGACAACACCGGCGAGGATGCACGTCGTACGCACAACCTGAACCTGGCCAACTGGATCCCCGACGAATTCATGCGCCGGGTCGAGGCGGACGAAACGTGGTCGCTGTTCGACCCGGACGAGGTGCCGGAGCTCCCCGACCTGTGGGGATCGGCATTCGACGAGGCGTACCGGCGCGCCGAGTCCGATGGCCGATACGTGCGGCAGGTCAAGGCCCGCGCCCTCTACGGCCGGATGATGCGCACGCTCGCCCAGACCGGCAACGGCTGGATGACGTTCAAGGACGCGGCCAACGCCAAGTGCAATCAGACTGGCACGGCAGGAAATACAGTCCACCTGTCTAACCTGTGCACCGAGATCATCGAGGTGTCGTCGGACTCCGAGACCGCGGTGTGCAACCTGGGCTCGGTGAACCTGGCCGCGCATCTCGACGGCACCGGCCTCGACTGGGCGAAACTGCGCGCCACCGTGCGCACCGCGGTCACGTTCCTCGATCGCGTCATCGACATCAACTACTACCCGACGACGGCGGCCGCTGCCTCCAATCCCCGTTGGCGTCCCGTCGGGCTCGGCGCGATGGGCCTCCAGGACGTGTTCTTCGCCCTGCGCCTGCCCTTCGACAGCCCCGCTGCCCGCGAGTTGTCGGCACGCGTCGCCGAGGAGATGTATCTGACCGCCCTGGAGATGTCAGCCGGCCTCGCGGAGCAGTTCGGGCCGCATCCGGCGTTTGCGCAGACGCGAGCCGCGCACGGCGAACTGCAACCCGACCTGTGGGGTGCGAGCGTCAGCCAAGCAGAGCGGTGGGCGGCAGTACGCGCGCGTATCGCCAGCACCGGGTTGCGCAACTCGCTGCTCGTGGCGATCGCACCGACGGCCACGATCGCGTCGATCGCCGGCTGCTACGAGTGCATCGAGCCACAGGTGTCGAATCTGTTCAAGCGCGAGACGTTGTCCGGCGAATTCCTGCAGGTGAATACCGCACTGGTCCGTGAGCTCAAGCAACGCGACCTCTGGACGCCCGAGATCCGCGATGCGATCAAACGGGCCGACGGCTCGGTGCAGGGGATCGAGGCGCTGCCGCCCGACGTACGCGAGCTGTATCGGACGGCTTGGGAGCTGCCGCAGCGCGCGCTGATCGATCTCGCCGCGGCGCGTGCACCGTTCGTCGACCAGAGCCAGTCGCTGAATCTGTTCATGAGCGCACCGTCGATCGGCAAGCTCAGCTCGATGTACCTGTACGCCTGGAAGTCGGGGCTCAAGACCACGTACTACCTGCGCTCGCGCCCGGCGACGCGCATTCAGCAGGCCACGGTAGCCGCAGCCGCGTGCAGCCTGGAGAACCCCGAGTCGTGCGAGGTGTGTCAGTGATGCTGCTCGACCCTGGTATGGACCTCACCCTGCGGCCGATGCGCTACCCGCAGTTCTATGACCGGTTCCGGGACGCGATCAAGAACACCTGGACGGTGGAGGAGGTCGATCTGCACGCGGACCTGAAGGACCTCGCCCGCCTCACGCCTGCGGAAAGACACCTGGTGCGTCGGCTCGTCGCGTTCTTCGCCACCGGCGACACGATCGTGTCGAACAACCTGGTGCTCAACCTGTATCAGCACATCAACGCCCCTGAAGCACGCCTGTACCTGTCCCGGCAGCTTTTCGAGGAGGCGGTCCACGTCCAGTTCTATCTGACCCTGCTCGACACGTACGTGCCGGACGAACGCGAAAGGTTCGAGGCGTTCGCTGCCGTGGAGAACATCCCGTCGATCCGTCGCAAGGCCGAGTTCTGCTTCAAGTGGATCGAGTCGGTCTTCGCGCTGGACGAGCTGCGCACCCGTGATGACCGGCGCGCATTCCTGCTCAACCTGATCTGCTTCGCGGCATGCATCGAGGGGCTCTTCTTCTACGGTGCCTTCGCCTACGTGTACTTCCTGCGATCGCGCGGGCTGCTGCACGGGCTGGCGTCCGGCACCAACTGGGTGTTCCGCGATGAGTCGATGCACATGGCGTTCGCGTTCGACGTCGTGGACACGGTGCGCCGCGAGGAACCGGAACTGTTCGACGAGGCGCTCACGTCACAGGTGCGCGAGATGATCGTCGAGGCGGTTGCATGCGAAGTGCAGTACGCCGAGGATCTGCTCGGGCCCGGCGTCCCGGGACTGCCGCTCACGGACATGACGGCCTACCTCCAGTACGTGGCGGACCGGCGGCTCGTGCAGCTGGGCCTGCCGCCGGAGTTCGGGAGCGCCAATCCGCTGGCGTTCATGGAGCTTCAGGACGTCCAGGAGCTAGCGAACTTCTTCGAGCGACGGGTGTCGGCCTATCAACTCGCCGTGACCGGATCAGTCGGATTCGACGAGGACTTCTAACCGGCCGAGGGCTGATCCAGCAGGTCCAGCAGGGCGGTGCCGTCGGGGGAGCCCAGCCCGCTGCAGGCGTCCCAACCCGGGCCGGCCGAATAGGCGCCGTTGTCGCCGGACGTGATGTCGCGGAACGCGGGCGCCGGCTGGCCGGCCCGTACGCCGGCGTACAGCGCTGGCTGGGGCATCCCGAGCGAACGGCCGAGCGCCTGTGCCAGCCGGGCGACCAGCGCCGCCCAGAGCGGTGCCACCGCGCTCGTCCCGCCGAACACCAGCGCTTGGCCGTCCACGTAGACCTGGTAGCCGGTGCTCGGGTCGGCGTCGGCCGAGACGTCCGGCACCCCCCGTCCGGTGCCGCTTCCGCCGGCGCGCCCCGGCACACCGGCATTCGCCTGCCAGGACGGCACGTCAAAGACGTCACTGACCCCGCCGCCAGTAGCCCCGCCTCCGGGGCCGCCGTTCCATACAGTCTCGCTGGATATCGTGCCGGTGGACGGATCGGCGTCGAGGGTCGTTCCGCCGCAGCCGAGGGCGTGCGGACTAGACGCCGGGAAGTCGCAGTGCACGCCGCTACTAGCCCCGTCGCTGCTGCCGTGGTCGCCGGATGCGGCGGTGACCGTGACGCCCAGCGCAGCGGCGTCGGCGAACGCGCTGTCCATCGCGGAACGCGCCTGGCCGGTCCAGTCGTCCTCGCTTTGTCCCCAACTGATGGTGATTGCGGTGGGCGTCGGGTCCGCGTGCGCCGCCGTACTGATCGCATCGAGGAATCCGGCGTCGGTGTTCGGCGCGAAGTACACAACCAGGCTGGATTTCGGTGCGATGCCGCCGGCCACCTCGATGTCGAGCACCACTTCGCCGTCGGCGCTTCCGGGATCACCGACGGGCTGGTTGCCGGCGCCATCCACGCCCACCGCCGTGACCTCCGGCGTGGCGAGGCCGAGGCTGCTGAAGTAATGATCCAAGTCGGACTGGACGAATCCGCCGCCCAGCTCGATGATCGCGATCGTCTGGCCGGTGCCATCCGTATTCGCGGGCATGGCGTAGATCGTGGCAAGCTGCGGCGGGGTATAGCTCGTGGTGACGGCGTCGGGCGTAGCCGTGCGGATGTGGCTCTGCGCCTGCGGCCTGTCGTCCAGCCCCAGCACCGCGACGACGACGCCCACGAGCGGTGCCGGCAGCGACAGCTCGCCCTCCCGGTAACGGTGTTCGGCCTGGTCCGGTCGGCGTACCCGCAACAGCGAAGTACCGAAGACGGTGCTCAGCAGGGCTGCCGATCCGGCGATGCGCACCCGGCGTGACGCGGCGTCGACATCGAGAACGTCTACGCCGAGGTCGCGCAATTCCGAGGTAACCGTGTCGACGTCGGCCGGGTCCGCACCATGCTGGATTGCCAGCTCGGCGGCGGTGAAGCGGGCATCTGGTGGGAGCGGGGCGCGCCGCCGCAACACGAGTGTCGCCGTGATCCGTTCCGCCGCGTCAACCGGGCCTATCGGCTCGATGCCGGCCAGTGGTGGGCGAAGGCTACCGGGCAGTGTCATGGCGCTCATTCTGGCGCAGCACGCCAGGCAGCAGCGCCAGGAGGAACGCGGCGATCAGCGCCGCAACCCCGATCAGGTACACGCCGACGCCGTACGAGACGTGCTGCGCAAGCAGCGCGACGACGCCCGCCAGCGGCACGCCCGCCGCGGCAGGAAGCCACGCTGTGCGTCCGGCCGGCGCCAGCAGGAATCCGGTGGCCAGTACTGCGAGCGTCACGAGC
>JBPYES010000366.1:0-8022 GCA_051984825.1 Jatrophihabitantaceae bacterium | reverse complement strand
GAGCTCCTCGATGGCCCGCCGCAACATCTCGCGATCATCGAACGGGTGGACCACGCCGGCGACCTCCTGCCCGGTCTCGTGTCCCTTGCCCGCGACCAGCACCGTATCGTGCGGCTCCGCGGCTGCGGCGGCCGCCCTGATTGCCTCGGCCCGGTCCCCCACCTCCTGGACACGGTGTCGCAGCGCGGTCGGCACACCGGCGAGCATCGCCCCTCGGATCGCCGCCGGGTCCTCCGAGCGCGGGTTGTCGTCGGTGACGAACAAGAGGTCCGCGCCGCGAGCAGCCACTTCGCCCATGATCGGCCGTTTGGCACGGTCCCGGTCGCCGCCGCAGCCGAGCACGATGATGAGCCGGCCCTTGGTCAGTGACCGCAGCGCGCGCAGTGCGCCGTCGACCGCCGCCGGCTTGTGGCTGTAGTCGACGATGGCGAGGTAGGGCTGCCCGGCGTCGATTCGCTCCATACGTCCAGGTACGGTAGCTGACTCCACGGCGGGGACCGCAATCTCGGCCGGCACGCCGGCCGCGTCGAGGATGGCGAGTGCCAGCACCGCGTTCGCGACGTTATAGGCGCCGGGCACGATGCAGCCGGCCGGAAACGCGCCATTCGGCGCGTGCACCTGGAACGCTGTGCTGCCATCCGGCACGGTGCGAATGTCGCTCGCCCACCACGTCGCGCCGCGGCCGCTCGTGCTCACCGTGATGGCCTTCGCCCCGACGGCGCCGGCGAGGCGGCGCCCCCATACATCGTCGACGACCACGATCGGCACCCTCGCCCGTCCGTCGAACAGCCGGGCCTTGGCAGCAAAGTAGTCCTCCATGTCGGCGTGAAAGTCGAGATGGTCCAGGGAGAGATTGGTGAATGCGCCGACGGCGAAGTCGATACCGTCGGCGCGTCCCATCGTCAGCGCGTGGCTCGAGACCTCCATCGCCACGGCGTCCGTGCCACGCTCCCTCATCACCGCGAGCAGCGCCTGAACGTCCGGCGCCTCGGGCGTCGTGAATCCCGTCGCCAGCGACTCCTCCCCGATCATCGTCGCGACCGTTCCGATCAGCCCCGCGCCCCGCCCGGCGGCGGCGAGCCCGGCCCGCACGAGGAATGTCGTCGTGGTCTTGCCGCTCGTGCCGGTCACGCCCAGGACCGTCATGGCACGGCTGGGCTGTCCGTAGACGGCTGCGGCGACGGCGCCCAGGCACGCCCGGACGTCGTCTACCACGATCGCAGGAAGCTCGCGCGGCAGCCAGGCAACACCTGGGGGGTCGGTGAGCACCGCAACCGCTCCGGCCGCCAGTGCATCTTCGGCAAAGCGCGCGCCATGGCTGCGCCGGCCGGACAAGGCCGCGAACAGATCGCCGGGCCGCACCTGCCCGCTGCTGGCGGTGATGCCGCTTACCGCGATGTCCGAGCCGACCAGCCGCCCGCCTGCAGTCGTGGCGAGCGCGCTCAGCCGCTGCGCCTCGGTGTTGGCCGGCCGGGGGATGGACACGTCAGCACACGGTACTTGGGCTATCCATTCGCGTCGTCGCGTCGCAGACCTGCAACGGCACGTGCTCGGACAGCGACCCGGTTGGCGGAATGCGCGCGTGCTGCAGCTCGTAGGTGGCGATCTCGTGGTAGAGCGGCGCAGCGACGTCGCCGCCCTCGAGGCCGTGCGCCGGATTGTCGACCATGATCGAGACGATGAACTGCGGATTGTCGGCCGGGGCGATTCCCACGAACGTGTCCCAGTTCATCCAGTCGCTGTACCGTCCGCCGTGGTTCGGGTCGGGCTGCTGGCCGGTGCCGGTCTTGCCCGCGATGCGGTAGCCGTCGATCGCCGCCTTGACGCCGGTGCCGCCGGGCAGCGTCACGGACTCGAGCATGGTCCGCACGGTCTTGGCCGTCTTCGAGCTCACCACCCGGACACCGGCCGGCTGCCGGCTCACCTGGGTGGCGCCGTCCGGGTCGGTGACCGACGCGACGATGCGCGGCGGCACCCGCACCCCGTTATTGGCGATCGTCTGATACATCGAGGCCAATTGGAGGACGGTCATTGCCTCGCCCTGCCCGATCGGCAGGTTGGCGAACGACGAGCCGGACCAGGTATCGGGAGCCGGCAGAATGCCAGGGCTCTCGCCGGGCAGTTCGATTCCCGTCGCGGTCCCGATGCCGAACTTGCTCTCGTAGTCGTACCAGGCCTGCCCGCCCAGCCGCTGGGCTATCTCGAGCGTGCCGACATTCGACGACTCGGCGAGCACCCCGGTCGCGGTGAACGTCTCGGTCGGATGCCACCACGCATCGTGCACGGTGACGTCGTTCATCTGGAATGTGGGCGGTACCTGGATGAGTGACGACGGCTTGATCAGGCCCTTCTCGACGGCTGCGGAAAACGTGACGACCTTGTTCGCCGACCCGGGCTCGAAGACGGTCTGAATGGCCGGGTTGGTGGGCTGCGAGCTCTGCGTCGAGGGTGCGGCAGAGTTGAACGAGCCGTTCGCCGCGAGCGCGAGTACCTGGCCGTGGGTGTCGAGGATGGCGACCTGTGCGCCGCGCGCGCGGGAGGACTTCACCGCCGCGTCGAGGTACTGCTGAACTGTGTATTGCAGATCTTGGTCGATGGTGAGCCGGACCGTGCCGCCGTTCACCGCATCCTTACGGACGCTGGGCCCTGCCGGGTTGACATTGCCGGTGCCGTCGACGGCGTACGTGAGTCTTCCGTCCTGGCCCGCGAGCACGTTGTTGTACTGGTCCTCGATACCGGCCGCCCCGCTGCCGTCGGAGTGCACGAACCCGATCACGTTGGCGGCGGTGCTCTCCCCCGGATACTGGCGCTCCGTGGTGGCCTGCGTGTAAATACCGGGGAGTTTGAGATTCTCGACCTGCCTGGCGATCTGCGGCGGCAACGCGCGGGCCAGCACGGCGTACTGCCCCGGTCCCTCGAGTAGCCGCATCAGATCCAAGGTGGGTTGGTTCAGGAGCGGCGAGAGTTGCAGGGCGTAGCGGGCCCGGTCATCGCGCGCGATCTGCTGGGGATCGGCGGTTATGTCCTGGGCGCTCGTGGTGTAGGCCAGCACGGTGCCGTATCGGTCCACGATCTCGCCGCGCAACGCGTGCAACTCGATGGTGGACTGCCGTTGCGCCGCGGCAGCGTCGGCGTAATTCGCGTGGTCGACGCCCTGCAACTGCACCAGCCGCCCACCGATGATCACGAGGAGCGTGCAGACCGCCGCGAAGCCCACCCGAAGCCGGTTGTTCAGGCCGGTCATCGCCAACCTGCGGCGTGGCTTGCGCGGCCGGGGCCGGGGCGCGGGCTTGGGACGCGGCTGTGGCCGGGCCGGGCGGGCGGCTGCAGCCTGCTTCGTTCTGGGCGGTGCGGGACGCGGTGCCGGTCCTGGGATGCGCGCCGTACCGGGTGCGCCGCGGCGTCCGGGCACCGGTCGCGCTGCCCGCGGTGGCTCCACCCGGCGCGCTCGGGGAGGTTCCGCTCGGGCCCGCGGTGGCTCGGCCCGGCGGGCCTGGGGAGGCTCGGCCCGGCGGGCCCGGGGAGGCTCCGCCCGGCGGGGCCGCGATGGCTGGGTGGGCCGGTTGGGTGGCGGCGGCGTCACTGCTGGCTCCGCGTCGGATGCGGCGACGTGGCCGGCTGCGTCGGCGGCTTGGTCGTCGGCGGGGCGCTGTTGGTCGGCGTCACGCTATTCGTCGCGGTGGCGCTCTTCGTCGGGGTCGCGTTCTTGCTCGGCGTGCCGCTCTTGGTCGGCGTGGCGCTCTTCGTCGGCGTAGGGCTCTTGCTCGGCGTGGCGCTTGTGGTCGGCGTGGCGCTAGGTGTCGGCAACGGGGTGGGTGCCGGCGCGGCCGGCTGCGCCGAGCCGAGCACCTTCGCGCTGCCGTTCGGCTGGATCTGCAGGAAGACCGGATGATCGGCGGGCACCATTCCGAGCGCCCCTGCGGCGCTGCTGAGCGCGGCCGGAGCTCGCCGGGCGGCAAGCTCGGCCTGCAGCTGCTGCACGTCGTCCGCTGCGTCGGCGTTCGCCTGCGCGAGCGACTGGCGATGCAGCTCCGCTGCGGCAGCCGCCGTGTTCAGCGCTAGCAGCGCACACAGGCCACCGATGAGCAGTCCCGCGATCAGCAGGACGAACGGGGCCCGCCGCGGACCGGTTCGGGTCGCGACGTGCGAGGCGCCGGAGGCGACAAGACGGGGTCGCGTCCACGCGGTGGCGCGCGGGCGTGCCGCGACCGCACGCGGACGCGCCGCCGTGCGCGAGCGCGCCGGCTGCGATCGTGCCGAGGAGCGGTTGGCTCGGGCCGGGGCGCTCATGCTGGCTCCCGGAGGCGCTCGGCGGCGCGCAGCCGAACCGACGCGGCTCGCGGGTTGGCCGCGACTTCGGCTGCGCTCGGGCCTTCGCCGCGAGCGAGTAGCCGCAGCTGGGCCTCCTGGCCGGTGAGCGGAACCGGCAGGTCCTGCGGCGTGCGGTCGGTCGCGAGTTCGGCAAGCGCCCGCTTGACGATGCGATCCTCCAAGGAGTGATAGGACAGCACGACGATTCGCCCAGAGACTCGTAGCGCTGCCGTTGCTTCGGGCAATGCGGCCCGCAGTGCGGCATGCTCACCGTTCACTTCGATCCGCAGTGCCTGGAACGTGCGCTTGGCCGGGTGTCCGCCGGTGCGCCGCGCCGGCGCGGGGATCGCCGATCGCACCAGTTCCGCAAGCCGCGCCGTTGACGTCAGCGGCCGGGCGCGGACGATCGCCTGCGCGATCCGCTGGGCAAAGCGTTCCTCGCCGTACTCGCGCAGCACGCGAGCCAGTTGCGCGGCCGGGTAGGTGTTGACGACGTCAGCGGCGGTGCGCCCGGCGTCCTGGTCCATTCGCATGTCCAGCGGCGCGTCCTGTGCGTAGGCGAACCCGCGCTCAGCCCGGTCCAGCTGCATGGACGAAACGCCAAGGTCAAAGAGGACGCCGTCGACTCGTGGCATGCCGAGCGACTCCAGCACGGCGGGCATCCGGTCGTAGACGGCGTGGACCAGGTACAGCCGCTCGCCGTAGCGGGCAAGCCGCTGCTCGCTTCGGTCGAGCGCCGCCTGATCCCGGTCGAGACCGACGAGGCGCAGCTGTGGGTGAGCGGCGAGCAGCGCCTCAGCATGGCCGCCCAGTCCTACCGTCGCGTCCACCACGACGGCCGGACGCCCGGACAGTGCCGGCGCGAGCAGCGCCAGCACCCGGTCGAGCATGACCGGTACGTGTTCGTCCAAGTCTTGCGCTACCTCCCCCGGGGGCCTCGGTGCGTACGCCGTCCGGTCGGGTCCCCACCCGTCGTGATCCGTGCTCCGGCTTGGCGCCGGGGAAGGTGCGCCAAGACATGGCGGGCGACGGGAGGAGGCCGGGCCGGACGGCGACGTTCAAGAGCTGCTCACAGCAGCCCGGGCAGCACCTCCTCCTCGGCGTCCGCGAAAGACTGCTCGGTTCGGTCGAGGTAGTCCTGCCAGGCCTGCGAGTCCCAGACCTCGACGCGGGTGTTCGCTCCGATGACGACGCTGTCCTTGGTGAGCCCCGCGTACTGGCGCAGCGGCGGCGGCACGGTGATGCGGCCCTGCGCGTCGGGCACCTCGTGCGAGGCGCTGGCGAAGAAAATGCGGCTGTAGTCGCGCACTCGGCGGTCCGTCACCGGCGCGGTGCGCAGCAACTCGGTCAGTCGGTTGAACTCGGCGATCGGGAACACGAACAGGCACCGTTCCTGGCCCTTGGTGATCACCAGCCCGCTTTCCAGGTCGGAACGGAACTTCGCCGGTAGGGCCAGCCGGCCCTTGTCGTCGAGGCGCGGCGTGTGCGTGCCCAGGAACATCGGCACCACAACCCCTCACCACAGCAATCCCGCTCCCCACGGTGCCCCACCGTACCCCACTTTCAACCACGGTCAATGCCAAGCGGGCCCCGCTGCGCGCGTCGCGGCGCTGATCGGCCCAGAAATGTCCGGGTGAGATGAGAAGTGGGGACCGATGGTGAACCCAAACCGCCGTTACCCCGATGTTTCAGTGGTCAGGGATACTCATCGGGATACGACGCACAGAGCGCCGAGACGAGCCGCGCCTTTTGGGGGGCAGCAGGTTGGTGGACCACGTAGAGCACCCGTACCGCAACGACCGCCCGTCCAAAAGACCAGTAGCGCCAACCAAGCCGTCCAGGGCAGGGTTACAGGCTGTGGCGGACCTCGACGACATCGGAGTGGTCCGCGCTGCCGGTGGGCGGATCCTCACCAATATCGCCCAGGTAATCGAGGGAAAGCCCGCCACGATCAGGGTGGGCCTGGCCGTGCTGCTCGCCGAAGGTCACCTGCTCATCGAAGACGTCCCCGGCGTCGGAAAGACCAAGTTCGCCAAGGCGCTGGCCCGATCGATCGACTGCTCGGTACGCCGAGTGCAGTTCACCCCTGACCTGCTGCCCAGCGACATCACCGGGGTGAGCGTCTACAACTCCGAGTCGCGCGACTTCGAGTTCAAACGCGGCCCGGTCTTCGCCAACATCGTGGTCGGCGATGAGATCAACCGCGCGTCACCGAAGACTCAGGCGGCGCTGCTCGAGTGCATGGAAGAGCGGCAGGTCACCGTTGACGGGGTCACCTACACCCTCGAGACGCCGTTTCTGGTGCTCGCCACGCAGAACCCCATCGACATGGAGGGCACCTACCCGTTGCCCGAAGCTCAGCGCGACCGGTTCACCGCGCGTATCTCGATGGGCTACCCGGACCGCCGGGCCGAGATCAAGATGCTCGCCGAACACGCGGCGACCGATCCGCTCGCTTCGCTCGAGCCCGTCTCGGACGCGACCGAGGTGCGCGCCCTGATAGACCGGGTACGAGCGGTGCACGTCGCGGACGGCATCAAGGCGTACGCGGTCGACATCGCCGAGGCCACTCGGCGCGCGGCCGACGTCCGGCTCGGCGCGTCTCCGCGGGCGACGCTGCAACTGTTGCGTGCCGCGAAGGCGTGGGCCGCGCTCGACGGGCGCGACTACGTGATCCCGGACGACCTGCAGGCGCTGACCGGTCCGGTCCTCGCGCACCGGCTGCTGCTTACCGCCGACGCGAGCATCGGTGGGCGCACCGCTGAAGACGTCCTCTCCAAGGTCGTCGCAATGGTCGCCATCCCGACGCCCGACGGTCATCACTAGGTCCGCGCATGCGCGGGTTCCGGCCAGGATTCACCACGCGGGCGCGTTGCCTTATTGCGGGCGGCGCCACCGCGGCACTGTGCGGCCTGCTGTTCGGCGAGGTCGATCTGATCCGGGCGGGCTGCCTCGTGGTCGCGGTCCCGCTCGTGGCCGCGATCGTCGTGCACCGTTCGCAGGTCACCATCGCGAGCCGGCGCGGCGTGTCGCACGCCCGCGCGCCGGCGGGCGCCGAGGTGGTCATCCAGCTCACCGTGACGAACCGGTCGCTGATCCCGACCGGGGCACTCATGTTGGAGGATCGCCTGCCGGCACGGTTGTCCGGACGCGCCCGGTTCGTGCTGGACGGCCTCAACGGCCGCGAGACGCGCACCGTCGCGTATCACATGCCGGCGCTTCCCCGCGGCCACTACGACACCGGGCCGCTGCGGGTGCGGCTGACCGACCCGTTCGGGCTGATCGACGCCACCCGGTCGTTCACCGCCCGATCCCGCTTCGTCATCACGCCGATCGTCGATCACCTGCCCAACGTGCACCTGCCGAACTCGTGGGACCTCGGCGAGAACGCCGGCAGCCACTCGATCGGCTCGCGTGGCGCCGACGACGCGTCCACCAGGGAGTGGCGTGAGGGCGACGACCTGCGCAAGATCCACTGGCGGTCGACCGCCCGCACCGGGGCCCTCATGGTCCGGCACGAGGAACGTCCCTGGCAGGGCCACGCCACGCTGCTGCTGGACCTGCGCGCGAGCGCGCACGAGACCGCGGAACAGCCGGCGCCCAGCGGCGCGGACGACCGGGGCACGCGCAGCATGGAGTGGGCGATCAGCGCGGTCGCGAGCATCGGCAGCCAACTGTTCCTCACCGGCCGTGACGTCAGCCTGATCGCCG
>JBPYES010000365.1:0-6030 GCA_051984825.1 Jatrophihabitantaceae bacterium | reverse complement strand
CGCTGCCGGAGTCGGGCGCCGCGAGCGCCGCCGTTGTGAGCGCCAGCACCGCAGCCGCGCCGGCGCCGATGGTGAGTAGGTGTCGAAGCCTCATGTCGGACTCCCTCTAGGAAGACGGTTGTTCGGTGTCAAAACCATGCACAAAGGGTGGAAGCTATAGAGAACGGGCATCCAGCGACGCCGGGCAAAATCCCGCGAGGGCTCGTGGTACGAAAGCCGGGTTGCCCACCGCAGCGAAATGCCGCCGGGACGACGCCGACGAGGAGCCGTGCGGCGGCCGCGGTGCTCAGCCACGCCTTCATCTGCACTGTGCCGGCCGAGCGGTGCAGCCTCGTATATACGCCGAGCGACACGCCTGTCGCGGCGCCGAGTGGGAATCTTCCGGGAAGTCCGGCGCGAGCCGTCTGACCGGGCGCGGTAGCCACCCCCAGTTCCTTCTTCTGCTACCGCGACGTCACGCTACGCCACCGAATGGGCAACAGCCAGGGTCGGCATGCGTTAGCCAGCCCAGCGCCGGAGCCGCGGCTAACTAGTCCGCAGTTCCGAGCGTTCGGGCGGCCCTACAGGCTGGTTTTAAGCCTGTAGGACCTAGGCACGGGGCGGCTCCCGGGCGCAGCTTGTGCCCTGCGGGCGAGTCTGCCCAGCCTGCGCCGTCCGTAACCTGTCGTGCCGAAGGCGTTGCCGGTGATGCGTCGCTGGTGGGCGTGCCTGCCTCGTCTCACGAGCCTTTACAACAGGCTTTGGTCCGCCTCGAATTGTCCGCTGAGTGATATGCCCTGCGGGCTGATTCGGAATTGTTGGAGATGCTGTTCGTGGGCGCTCCCACGAGTTTTCAGCACAGTTATAGCGCGCTTTAGTTCGGATTCTCCGCGCAGGAACTGCAGCAGTACGACGTTGTCGGAAAGATGCGAGATACCGTACTCGGATAGTCGGGTTATTCCGAACAGCTCGGGCACTTCTAGCGTCATCATAACGCTTACATTGGCGCGCGCACATCGTTGCAGGAGTGAGTAGATATATTCGCGAAACCGGATTTCGTCGCCGGAGGCGGCGCTTAGGTCGCCGAGGCTGTCGATGACGACCCTGCTCGCCTTCGTACGTTGGATAGTGTCGAGGAAGTCGTACACCCATTCGTCCAGATACAAGTCGACCGGGCTGCGGTACATGAGTTCGATACCGGGGTCATTCAGCGACCAGGAGAAACCATGCAGCACCCGCTCGAGTTGGGTAGGGTTCTCCTGGAACGTTGCGATCAGACCGGTCTCTCCACGTTGCGCACCGGCGAAAATGAAGTGCAACCCAAGCAACGTCTTTCCCACTCCGGACGGCCCGGCGATGAGCGTCGAGGCACCCCTCCAGTAGCCGTCTGAGAGCATCACGTCGAGCGCCGCGACCCCGGAGGTCACCCGTTCGGGAGCATCGCCGTAGCTTTCGAGGTCTATCGGATCGGCCAGCCGCGGAAAGACGTCGAGCCCCTGTGCGGACAGACGGTAGCTGTGCTTGCCCGACATGAAACCGCTGCCGCGCAGCTTGAGAACCTCCAAGGCGCGCATCTTGCGATCGGTGGCGCGGTCGGTGCTCAGCGACAGGATGACATCGGCGACGGCGAACTCCGGGGCGTCGGTCACGTGGGTCGCGTCGTACTCCCCAACCCACAGCGACGTGATCGGCATGGCGGATAGATGTCCGGCGAGGTCGTGCAGAAAATGCCGAAAGGTTTGCGCATCGGGCGCGTAGGCCTGCAGCGCCTTAAAGCTATCGATCACAATCAAGCCGGGACGTGTCTGTTTGATCAGTTCGGTTACACGGGATAGCACGCCAGTTAATCCGTCGTCGTTCAGCGTCTGGCCGAGGTCCTCGTACATCACACTGCCACCGAGCGCCGAGGCGTCGAAATAGTCGAGAGACTGCCCGTAGCGCAGGATCTTCTCGAGGGGTTCTGACACCGTCGAAAGGTAAACCGCCGGGCGGTCGACGGTCGCATTATGGAAGAGATACTGCTGAGCGAGCATCGTCTTGCCGGTTCCCGGACTTCCGATGATCAGCGCGATGGCGTTGAGCGGCAGCCCGCCACCCAGGACAGTGTCGAGGCGAGCAGAACCACTCGGCAGCCGGTCGGTCATCGCAGCTGGGCTCCTCGACGCAGATAGGCACTTGTCCCGAGCAGGTCACGCACCGTCGACACGAACTGCAGCGGATCAAACGGTTTTAGCAGGAAGGCGTCAACACCGGCGCGCACCGCGTCATCGCGGCAGTCCACGGCAGATATCGCCACGATGCCGATCGACGTGCGGTCCCGCGCGGTGCGGCACAAGGCCAGGCCGGCGCCACCGGAGATCATCAGATCCACGACCAGAACATTCGGGGGGTTGTCTTCGATGATCTGCTCGGCTCGGGCGGCGTCGAGCACACTGCGCACTGTGTATCCCTCCGTGCGCAAGAAATAGTCCTCAGCCGAGGCCGCATAGGGATCGCGCTCTGCGAGTAGTACCTGGACGCCCGAACCGTCACCGTCTTGCGGCCCGGAGCCGTCATCCGGTCGAGAGCGCTCACGCGTGCGCTCGGCCAGTAGGCGGTGCGCGTCTGCCGGCTGCAAACCAGCCTGTGTCTGCTCGCGGATGAAGCGCAATCGCTCGACGTCGTCGCGACTATAGAGTCGCTGCCCGCCGGCGCTACGAACCGGAACGACCTCCCTGTACCGATCCTCCCAGGACCGCAGCGTCTGGACAGGGATGTCTAGCATCTTGGCCACGGCTCCGATGCTGTAAACGCCTGCGTCTTCGGTCGCCATCGCTCCGCAATCCCTTCGTAACTTCCGGTGGAAGCCTAGCTGGACGCCTGTCCAGTCACGCCAGACCTCTTCAGTACTTGTTGACGTCCTTCAGTAGCTCTACATTGTCTCCATACGATCTAAGAGATTGGACAGCCGCGTGGGAGCGCACCGACCCTCCGTCCATAGCGTTGTACGAGGAACTCTATGACCCTTACATCCCAATTGGCGGGTGACATTACGCCGCCGCACGATCGGGTCCCTCCTACACCGCATTGGCCTGATGGAGACCCGATCGCACACAACGCGGAACTGCCCGACGCCGGCGAGCTGACCGTCGATTCCCTCGTGCAGCTGCTGACGCGCGCTCGAGCCGCCCTCACCGACCTTGACCAGCGTGCGACCCCGGACGAGATGCTCGACCAGATCCTGCACGTAGCAACGCGGCTCGTCCTCGGCGCCGAAGACGCCGGCATCGCCCTCGCTGTCGACGGTGAACTGCAAACCGTCGCCGCGGTTGGGGATGCAGCCCTGGCAGCCGATGACATTCAGCGCGCACTGGGCCAGGGCCCCACCCACGACGTCCTCACCGAGCAACGCCCGCTACGCATCCCCGATCTGTCCACCGACCCACGCTGGGTAGAACTCGGGCCGCTGGCGGCCGAGGTCGGCGTACGAGCCGTGCTGGCCTGCCCGCTGCCGATGCCCCGCAAAGGCCTCGGCGTACTCAGCGTCTATTCCAGCAGGCCCGCAGCGTTCGACGCCGCCGCCGAACTGGTGCTCCCTGTCTTCGCCGCCCGCTCCGCCATCGCCGTCGCCTACGCCGACACCGTCACCAACCTGCATCGCGCCATCGAAAGCAGGCAGGTCATCGGCCAAGCCGTCGGAATTCTCATGGAACGCCACCGACTATCGCCGAAACAAGCCTTCGACAGGCTCGTCACCGCCTCCCAACATTCACACGTCAAGCTGCGCGACCTCGCCGCGCGGATCAGCGAAACCGGCGAAGAGCCAAGCGCCGCAGCCGACGGCGACCGCTGACCTGACAACGTGCGCTGAGCCCACCACCAGAGCAGCTGGCGCTGGAAGGCCCCGTTCGTCATCGCTGGTGCGTACTCGCGAACCACGGACGGATCCGTACTCCGTAATGCCCATTCGGCTGGTGGGCGGCGCTGCCCGGGGGGACACTGGCAATGTGAGCCCGACCTGGATGGCTCAATTGCGCGCGGACCGGCTCGCGCATTACCAGGTTCGCCGAGCTTCGGGTGTGCGCGTCATCGCCGCGGCGGTGTTGCTCGCCTCATGTTGCGCCGCGTGCAGCGCCAACCCGGCCACGGGCGCACGCAGCGCCGCGTCCGCCCCGCGAGGGGCAGCCACCAGCGAGGCGGCGTTGACGACAATCGACGGCGCGGCCGTGCGAGTGCCGAGCAACAGACCCAGCGTGCTCGTGTTCTTGTCGATCACCTGCGCCGACTGCGCCGACGTTGCCCGGACGCTTGCTCAGGTCGAGTCCGCGACCAATGCCACGGCGCGTGCAGCTCACCTCGCCACGACCAAGGCGCGCTTCCTCGGAGTCGATATGGACCGTGGCGCGTCGAGGCAGGCGGTCGCCGACTTCTTACACTCCGTCGGCGCCGATCGCCTGGCCACCGTCGTGGACCAGAAGGCGGTCCTGTCCGGCACCTACCAGGTCACGGCGTTGAGCACGGTCCTGGTTATCGACTCGACGGGACACGTCACGTTCCGGGCGGTCAACCCGAGCCAGGCCAGGATCCTGGCCGCGGTCGACGCCGCGTCGTGACCAACACCCTGCTCACCCTCGCGTTCACCGCCGGCCTGCTCGCTCCGGTCAACCCGTGTGGATTCGCCCTGTTGCCCGCCTACCTGACGCACGTCGCGACCGCCCGGCCCGGCGCCCCGCTCCCCCAACGGCTGGTGCGCTCGCTGGCGGCGGGGGCCGCGCTCGCCGGCGGGTTCGCGCTGACCCTCTCCACAGCCGGCCTGGCGATCAGCGCGGGCGCGCACCAGCTCATCCGGGCGGCGCCCTGGCTCGGATTCACCGTCGGCGTGCTGCTCGCCCTGCTCGGCCTCGCCGGGCTCACCGGGCACGCGCCACACCTGCGGCTACACCTGCCCATCCCCAGGCCCCGGAGCAGCGCCGACACAACAGGCCCTGGTCGCTGGGCGCTGTTCGGTGTCGGGTACGCCGCCGCATCGCTGGCCTGCACCATCGCTGTGCTGCTCGCAGTAATCACCCAAGCCCAAGCCAGCACCACAATCGCCGGACAGGTCACCGTGTTCGCGGCCTACGCCACCGGCTCGATCGCTCTGCTACTCGTGCTCTCCGCAGCGGCCGCAATCGCCGGCAGCGCCCTTGCCCGCTCGGCGCGAGCAATGGGCCGCTACCAGCCCCGTATCACCGCCGCGCTGCTCCTAATCACCGGCGGCTATGTCGCCATCTACTGGTGGCCCGCCGTCGCTGGCCACAGCCCCACGGGACACGGACTGGCCGCGATCGACCGGTGGTCCGCAAATGCCACCACCTGGCTGCAAGCCCACACCGGCATCGTCGCGGCCACCGCCCTGGCATTGATCATCATCGCTGCGGTCGCGGCCACCACCACACGCCTGCGGCGCCGCTCCCGAACCCGCACCCCAGCGACGACTCCCACCCGATCCGGAACCGCAACCTGACCAGCGCCCGCCGGCACCGAGATCAGGCGGCGCGGGTGCGCAGCCGTGCCGCGGGCCGTGGCGTATGCAGATCGGCTCTTGGCCGATCACAGCCGCGGCAACTGGACGACCGAGACGATGACGAATGCCAGCAGGCCGAGCGCGACCGCCCCGAGAGCGATCCTCGCCCGCACCATCTTGAGTCGCTGGGCAAGGGCCACCAGGAACAGCACGGAGGCGAATAGCACCGTGTCCCGCACGTACTTGTCGGCGTTCTCTCGTGCTTGAGTGCCCTTGTCGAAGGTGTCCGCAGCGAGTGCGTTCAGCCGGTCGGCTGCCTGCTGGTTCGGGTTGTGATACGAGGGCATGTAGCCGGGTCCGGGCGGTGCAGCCGGATTGTTGAAGGGATCGGTCTTCAGCCACGCCTCGTACGCTGCGCGGTATTCGGGTGTGAATCGGCGGACGTAGATGGCCTGCAGTTCCGCGTTGCCAGCCGCGTGGGCCTGCAGCAACGCGGTGAACAGCGACGCGTCCGCGGAGAGTTGCTGGCCGGCGAGCGTGCTCGCCGCGTCGGCCTGGAACCGGTC